>JAFYQA010000019.1 GCA_017547315.1 Roseburia sp.
CAAAATGAGAAGGTTTTTGTTTCTGTAAAAGATACCGGTATCGGCATTCCTAAAGACAGTATGAACAAAATTTGGGAACGTTTCTACAAATCGGATTTGTCACGTGGCAAGGATAAAAAAGGAACCGGACTCGGACTTGCTATCGTAAAAGAAATTATTAATGCACATAATGAAAATATTAACTGTATCAGTACCGAAGGCGTTGGCACGGAATTCATTTTCACACTGCCGCTGGTGGAGGATTAGTATACAAACTAATTATTAAAAATGAAAGCCTTGTGGCTTGTTTATCATTCATTTGATATACAAACCACAAGGCTCTATTTTTTACATCTATTCTCACAATATCTGCCTGAAAGGCATTTCTATCGAATAGTTACACATTCATTTTATTATTTTACTGCGATTACTTCTACTTCGCAAAGAACACCCTTTGGAAGCGCTTTAACAGCCACACAAGAACGTGCAGGCTTACCAGTAAAGTATTTTGCATATACCTCATTAAATGCCGCAAAATCACCCATATCCGCAAGGAAACAGGTTGTCTTGATAACATTTTCAAAGTTAAGACCGTTTGCCTCTAAAATGCCTCCTACGTTTTTACAAGACTGCTCTGCCTGCTCTGTAATTGTTGTTCCAACTACTTCACCTGTCTCTGGTGAAAGTGGAATCTGACCTGATGCAAATAAGAATCCATTTGCTGAAATCGCCTGTGAATATGGTCCAATTGCTGCTGGTGCATTTGTAGTATTTGTTACTTCAAACATTATATTATCCTCCAATTATGCTTTTTCTTCACTTCATGCTTACTGGGGCAAAATAATAATCTATATTATTATTAAACTTGCCCACGCACGAAAATTTTATTTCTTATATCATTATAGCGTGTTTTAACAAAATATCAATTCTTGATTGACCTATTTCTCATCCAAAACTTTTCGAAATCATCTATTCTGATTTTAATCTCTGACCTCTACATCCAAGCCAAATTCCGATGGAAGGAAGCGTGGGCAAACATTATCTGATGTAGTAATTACGGATGCTGCCAGATAAGAACCAATCTCTACTGCTTCTGGAAGTGTTTTTCCATAGGTCAATCCGGCTACAACGCCGGAACAGAATGCATCTCCTGCTCCTGTAGTATCAATTACCTGTACGTTTCTAGCTGGAACATGCCCACTATTCCCCTGAATATCCGCATAAACAGCTCCCTCACCGCCCATGGTTACAATCATAGCCGGAATATGCGCACGTACAACCTTTTCTGCAATAATTTCTTCTAATTCTTTTGCTTTTTTGTCAGCGAAATCATCGGCAAAAAGAATACCTGCCTCTAACTGATTGCAAATAAAGCAGTCAAAGCGCTGAATGAAATCTCTTCTCTGTGCTGCAATACTCATATTTGAAACAATGGAATAGATTTTTTTATTGTATTTTTCTGCAAGCTGAAATGCTTTTTTCACGATTTCCTTATCTAAATCAACTTCTAATACAATCGAATCGGCATTCGCAAAAATCTCATCCCCTTTTTCCTCTAACAATGCCAGAATCGGCATCATATTCGGTCTCTGCGAAATGGAACCTGCCAAATCGCCATTGGTATCAAACACTGCCAGCCAGGTACCCATACCATTTGGAAGTGCTAGCATATAATCACAATTTACCTTATGACGCTTCAATTTATTCACAACATCTTCACCCATCGGTGTATTATCTACAATGCTGATAAATGTAGGACGCAATTCCATATTTGCAATATCCTCTGCCACGTTACGACTTACACCACCATGGATGTATTCAATATGTCCCGCATTTCTTCCATCTGGAATATAAGCATCCTCTGGGAATCCTTTTATGTCTACAAATACTGCTCCAATTACAACAATACCCATACTGTCCTCCTAAAACGTTCTTTTCTAATTATTTATTATAACAAAATATCCCTTACATTACTAGATATGTCCGAATAAACAGAGAGCTGTAAAACAAAAACCCAGTCGCTTTCGCGACTGGGTTCTCAGTTATCGTAATCTTACACTAACTCAAGTAATACTTCTAAAGCACCGTCACCTTTACGTGTACCGATTTTAACGATTCTTGTGTAACCACCGTTACGGTTTACGTATTTAGGAGCGATTTCGTCGAATAATTTTGCAACTAAATCAACTTCTTTAGCGTTTTTCTTCTTACCATCAGCAACATCTGTTACTGTGTAAAGAACTTCTAACATTTTTCTACGAGCATGTAAACGAGAAGGCATATCTTTTTTGATTGTCTTTTCTACTTCATCATAAACAGTAACTTTCTTACCATCTACAACTTCTTTTACTCTCTTACCTTCAGCATCTTTACGAGCAACTTTAGCTTTTACAGTAACTTCTTCGAAGTTATCTTTTTCTTTTACTGCTAATGCAATAAGACCTTCAGCAATTTTCTTTACTTCTTTAGCTTTAGCTTCTGTTGTAACGATTTTGCCGTTGTGTAATAATGCTGTTACCTGGCCTCTTAATAAAGCCTTTCTCTGATCTGATGTTCTGCTTAATTTACGATATTTTGCCATTTTTCTTTTCCTCCATTTTGTGGTACATCCGGATATGCCCTTGGTCTTACTTTCCGAATGCTACTGCTTGTGGCTGACATACTCCATACCTTTTGGATTTACTGTTTCTGCCTAATTAATAATGTATCTTCGGAAGTTCTCTTAGAAACTTCCGAATAAAACGAGCAAGCTCGTTTTATTCTTCGCTCTGATTTAACTGAAGTCCTAACTCTTTTAATTTAGCTAAAACTTCTTCTAAGGACTTACGTCCAAGGTTACGAACTTTCATCATGTCTTCTGGTGTTCTGTTTGTCAACTCTTCAACAGTGTTGATACCTGCTCTCTTTAAGCAGTTGTAAGAACGTACAGATAATTCAAGTTCGTCGATGTTCATTTCAAGAACTTTTTCTTTTGCATTGTCTTCTTTTTCAATCATGATATCAGCCTGCTGTGCAGCTTCTGATAAGTCGATGAAGAGGCTCAAATGCTCGCTTAATACTTTTGCAGCTAAGCTTACAGCTTCGTCTGGTTCAAGTGTTCCATTTGTATAAACATCTAATGTAAGTTTGTCGTAGTCTGTAACCTGACCTACACGTGTATTTTCAACAGCAAGGTTAACACGTTCAACTGGTGTATAGATAGAATCTACAGCGATAACACCGATTGGAATATCTTCTGTTTTATTCTTATCTGAGCTTACATAACCTCTACCTTTTGTGATAGTAAGTTCCATGTATAATTTACTGTCAGCTCCACCATTAAGGTTTGCGATTACTAAATCTGGATTCAAAATCTGAATATCAGAATCTGCCTGGATATCAGCAGCTGTAACAACGCCTTCGCCTTCAAACTCAATATAAGCAATCTTTGGTTCATCAGAAGAACTTGTATTACGAATAGCAAGCTCTTTGATATTCATAACGATTTCAGTTACATCTTCCTTAACACCTGGAATAGAACTGAATTCATGTAAAACTCCATCGATTTTAACCTGACTTACTGCAACACCAGGTAAAGAAGAAAGCATAATTCTTCTTAAAGAATTTCCAAGTGTTGTGCCGTAGCCACGCTCTAATGGTTCTACAACAAAACGGCCATACTTCTTGTCTTCTGA
>JAFYQA010000202.1 GCA_017547315.1 Roseburia sp.
AAAAAGGGACTAGAGATTATTTTTGTGGAACAGATTCAGGAAGTTTTGGATGTGGCACTTGTTAAATAGTTCTAAATGGCGTAAAATATAGTTATTACAATTAAGAATCAGGAGTATCCTATGGTAATTAAAAATGTAAGTCTGGAGACTGTCTGTGGTATTACCAGTAAGATTCCGGACAATATGTATAATGAAGTGGCATTTGCAGGGAAGTCTAACGTAGGTAAATCTTCTCTCATTAATGCGCTGATGAATCGTAAGTCGCTTGCTAGAACTTCTGCACAGCCGGGGAAGACGCAGACGATTAATTTTTACAATATTAATGATGCGATGTATCTGGTAGACTTGCCGGGATACGGCTATGCGAAGGTGTCTGAGCGAGAAAAAGAAAAATGGGGCGAGATGATTGAACGTTATCTGAAGACCTCTAAGAAGTTGAAAGCAGTATTCTTGCTGATAGATATACGCCATGATCCATCTGCAAATGACAGACAGATGTATGAGTGGATGGTATATCAGGGGTATGCACCGATTATCATTGCTACAAAACTGGACAAGATTAAACGTAGCCAGATACAGAAAAATGTGAAGGCAATTCGAGAAGGGTTACAAGTGGAGCCTGGAACGATTATCATTCCATTCTCAGCAGAGACGAAGCAGGGCAGGGAAGAAATCTGGGAGTTAATTGATTCTTTTGTTTTACCACAGGAGGAAAACGACGTATGAAGCAATCAGAAAAAAGAAATTTAACGATGGTAATGGATTTGTATGAATTAACCATGGCAAATGGTTATTTCAACTCTGGTGATAAAGAAAGCAAAGTTGCATTTGACGTGTTTTATCGCAAGAACCCGGATAAGGGAGGTTTTGCAATTTTTGCAGGACTTGAGCAGATTATTGAATATATCGAGAGTTTGCATTTCGAAGAAGAAGACATTGCATATTTGCAGTCGTTAAATATTTTTACTGATGACTTTTTAGCGTATTTAAAAGACTTTACTTTTAGAGGTGATATATATGCGTTCCCGGAAGGAACCATTATGTATCCAAATGAACCGATTATTACAGTGATAGCTCCACTGATTGATGCTCAATTAGTAGAGACAGCCATTCTTGCACTGGTAAATCACCAGTCGCTTGTGGCTACTAAGACCAGACGAATTGTAAGAGCAGCTGGTGGAAAAGCAGTATCCGATTTTGGTGCAAGACGTGCACACAATATGGATGCTGCAGTATATGGTGCCAGAGCAGCATACATCGGCGGTGCGGTAGGTACAGCCACTGTTTTAGCGGGTCAGATGTTTGATATTCCAGTAAGTGGCACAATGGCACATAGCTGGATTATGTATTATCAGGATGAATTTGAAGCATTTAAGACATACGCAGAGAACTATCCGGATAGTACTACACTTTTGGTAGATACTTATGATACTTTGAATTCTGGTATTCCGAATGCGATTCGTACAGCCAAAGAAGTATTAGAGCCGATGGGCAAGCGATTAAAAGGCGTCCGTATCGACAGCGGTGACTTGGCATACTTGTCGAATAAAGTACGTGAGATGTTAGACGAGGCCGGATTAGAAGATTGTAAGATTATCGTTTCAAATAGCTTAGATGAGCATACAATTCGTTCTCTTAATAACCAGAATGCTAAAATTGACAGTTATGGTGTAGGTGAGCGTTTGATTACTGGAGCTTCCAGTGAGTTCTCCGGAGATAAGATTTCTTTACTTGGAGCAGTTTATAAGATTGCTGCGGTAGAAGAAAATGGTGAATTTAAGCCTCGTATTAAGATATCAGGAAATGTTGAAAAGATAACAAATCCTGGATTGAAAAAAGTATACCGTATTTATGACGAAAATGGTAAAGCAAGAGCAGACTTGCTGGCAAAAGCAGAGGAAGAGATTGATATGACAAAAGACTTCCGGTTTGTAAATCCGGAAATGCCATGGAAGAATCAGTATTTTTCAAACTGCACAGCTAAAAACCTGCAACAGAAGATTTTTGAAAATGGAAAGCTTGTATATGAACTTCCAACGATTCATGAAATCAGAGATTATGTGCGTTATCAGTTAGAGAATGAGATATGGGAAGAGGAACAGCGTTTCCACAATCCGCATAAACACTTTATGGATATGACGCCGGATTATTATGAGATGAAAATGAATCTTCTTTATGACTTACGCGAGTAGCGAGGAAAAGCGTTTCAAATACGCGAGCAGCATTAAAGAAGATAATATAAAAAATAAAGGATGGATGCAAAAATGTTTAGAAAAACCAAAATTATTTGTACCCTTGGACCATCAACTGACAAAGGTGATGTATTAAGACAGTTAATCATGGAAGGTATGAACGTTGCACGTTTTAACTTCTCTCATGGAACTTATGAAGAACAGAAAGCAAGATTAGATAAGCTTGTTGCATTACGTGAAGAATTGGGACTTCCAGTTGCGGCATTATTAGATACAAAGGGACCTGAAATTCGTCTTCGTGATTTCGCAGAAGGTAAAGTAGAGTTAAAAGCAGGTCAGATGTTCACATTGACCACAGACGAGATTGCTGGAGATGTAAATCGTGTTTCTATCACATATAAAAATCTTCCAAACGATGTAAAAGTAGGAAATCGTATCTTGATTGACGATGGATTAATTGGAATGGAAGTCGTTTCGATTACACCGGTAGAAGGTGCTTCTGTAGACGAAGATGGTAATCAGCCAACAGATATTAACTGTCGTGTGTTAAATAGTGGTTTTGTGTCTAACAAAAAAGGTGTAAATGTTCCGAACGTTGAACTTACTATGCCATATATCAGTGAAAAAGATTATAACGATATCGTATTTGGTGTTGAAAATGATTATGATTATATTGCTGCATCTTTTGTTCGTACAGCAGATGACGTACTTGCTATCCGCCAGATTTTAAAAGAAAAAGGTGGTACAGACATTAAGATTATTGCTAAAATTGAAAATATGCAGGGTGTACAGAACATCGATGATATCATCCGTGTAGCAGATGGTGTAATGGTTGCTCGTGGTGACATGGGTGTTGAAATTCCATTAGAAGATGTTCCTGTAATGCAGAAAAAGATTATCAGAAAATGTTACGAATCAGGTAAGACAGTTGTAACAGCTACTCAGATGTTAGATTCTATGATGAAGAATCCTAGACCAACCAGAGCAGAGTCTACAGACGTTGCCAATGCTATCTATGATGGTACAAGTGCAATTATGCTTTCTGGTGAGACAGCAGCAGGTGCATATCCGGTAGAAGCATTACAGACGATGGTTCGTATTGCAATGAGAACGGAACAGGATATTAATTACTGGTATCGCTTCCACGCAAGACCGGCTAATGTAAATCCTGATATTACAAGTGCTATTTCACATGCTACATGTACCATGTCAGAAGACTTAAATGCAGCAGCGATTATTACAGTAACCAAATCTGGACGTACTGCACGTATGGTATCGAAATATCGTCCAGCAACACAGATTATCTGTGGTTGTTTGACACAGAAAGTATATCGCCAGATGGGACTAACATGGGGCGTTCGTCCATTATTATTAGAAGAAAAAACAACAGCAGAAGGCTTGTTTGACTATGCAGTAGATGAAACAGAAAAAGCAGGTTTTATCTCAAAAGGTGATGTAGTTATTATTACAGCAGGTGTTCCACTTGGTGTATCAGGTACAACAAACTTAATTAAAGTTCAGGTGGCAGGTCATATTTTAGTAAGAGGTCGCGGAATTAATAAGAAGAAAGTATCTGGAAGCTTATGTGTATGTCACGACATGAGTGATTTGAAGAATTTCAAAGCTGGTGATATCATTGTAGCAAAAGACACGAATAACGATATGATGGAACAGATTAAACAGGCAAGCGGTATTATTGTAGAGGCAGAAGATATGAACTGTCACGCTGCAATCGTAGGTTTAAGTTTGGAAATTCCAGTATTAATCAGAGCAGAGCATGCACTTGAATTCTTAAAATCAAGTGCGTATGTAGAACTAGATGCAGAAAATGGAGTAGTATCTGCAAATTAAACTTTTCACTTGGAATAGAATGTGCTATACTATTCTAATACAAGGCTACTGCAACAAGGGATAGAGTAGCATAGAGCACACAAAGTTAGGAGTGTATATCATGACAGAGAGCGGATTACTTATTTTCTTAGGATGTATCATTTTATTATGTATCGTTGTGGTAGTAGCTGCGGTAGTTTCTTCCGTATCTGGTGCAGCAGCAGCGATTGTAGATGATGAAGACGGCGAGGAATAATTTGCTTGACAAATTAGGAATTGGCACGTATGATAAGTGGAAGAAAAGTAGTTAATTAAAAGGTTGTGAGAAAGAGGAGTACACATATACTCTTTACAGAGAAGGATATCCATCGGCTGAAAGGTATCCCAGAGAACAGGTATGTGGAAGGTAGCTTTTGAACTGCTTCGCCGAACGGCAGGTAGGGTATGTTTTGTACCAGTGACCAGCTTAGTAAGAGAAGACGTGGGGTTCACGTTATAGAACCACTGACTAACACATAAGTGTTGTTCAGGCATGAGTGATAAACAAAGGTGGTACCGCGTTCATACGCCCTTTGCAAGGAATGAATTTCTTTGCAAAGGGCTTTTTTTGCGTGAATAAGCAGAGGAAGATAGAACTGGATAAGCAGCTTGAAAGCTTGCTTACAAAGATGTTTATCCAGTTCTATCTGACGAGCAACGCGAGTTTTGGAATTTGTTTTACAAATTCTGAAACCTGCTTATGAGAGCAAAGAAATGTTTATGAAAGCAAATGAATAGTTACCTTATAAAAAGATTATGATTAGGATAAGAAGGAGAGAGAATTATGTGCAACGAATGTAAAGAACTTGCAAAGACCTACGATCCGAAAGGGATTGAAGACCGACTTTACAAAAAATGGGAAGACAATGGTTATTTTCATGCAGAAGTAGACCGCAGTAAAAAACCATTCACCATCGTGATGCCTCCACCAAATATTACAGGACAGCTTCACATGGGTCATGCATTAGATAACACCATGCAGGATATTTTAATCCGTTATAAGAGAATGCAGGGTTACAATGCATTATGGCAGCCAGGTACGGACCATGCTTCTATTGCAACAGAAGTTAAGGTTATCGAGGCATTAAAGGCACAGGGAATCGATAAGGCTGATTTAGGCCGTGAAGGTTTCTTAGAGAAATGCTGGGACTGGAAAGAAGAATATGGTAACAGAATTATCAACCAGTTAAAGAAACTTGGTTCTTCTGCAGATTGGAAGAGAGAACGTTTCACAATGGATCAGGGATGTTCTGATGCTGTATTAGAAGTATTTATTAAATTATACGAAAAAGGACTTATCTACAAAGGATCTCGTATCGTAAACTGGTGTCCAGTTTGTAAGACATCCATCTCTGATGCTGAGGTAGAGCATGAAGAACAGGATGGTTTCTTCTGGCATATCAACTATCCAGTAGTTGGAGAAGAAGGCAGATTCGTAGAAATCGCTACAACACGTCCAGAAACATTATTCGGTGATACAGCTGTTGCTGTTAATCCGGAAGATGACAGATATAAAGACTTAATCGGCAAAATGCTTGAACTTCCAACAACAGGTCGTCAGATTCCAGTAATCGCTGACCACTATGTTGATAAGGAATTTGGTACAGGCTGCGTTAAGATTACACCGGCACATGACCCTAACGACTTTGAAGTTGGTAAACGTCATGGTTTAGAAGAAATCGTTGTAATCGGCGATGATGCTATCATGAACAAGCTTGCTGGTAAATACGAAGGCATGGACCGCTATGAATGTAGAAAAGCATTAGTAGCAGATTTAGAAGCAGCAGGTCTTTTAGTAAAAGTTGAGCCACACTCACACAACGTAGGTACACATGACCGTTGTGGCACAACTGTAGAACCAATGATTAAACAGCAGTGGTTCGTTAAGATGGATGATTTAATCAAACCAGCCGTTGAAGGCGTTAAAAATGGTGACATCCAGTTACTTCCAAAACGTATGGAAAAAACATACTTCAACTGGACAGACAATATTCGTGACTGGTGTATTTCACGTCAGTTATGGTGGGGACACAGAATCCCAGCTTACTACTGTGATGAATGTGGCGAAATGGTTGTTGCAAAAGAACATCCAGGAAAATGTCCAAAATGTGGCTCTACACATATGCAGCAGGACCCAGACACATTAGATACATGGTTCTCATCAGCATTATGGCCATTCTCAACACTTGGCTGGCCAAACAATACAGAAGATTTGGATTACTTCTATCCAAACGATGTATTAGTAACTGGTTACGATATCATCTTCTTCTGGGTAATCCGTATGATTTTCTCTGGTTACGAACAGATGGGTAAAAAACCATTCCACACCGTATTATTCCACGGTTTGGTTCGTGACTCACAGGGACGCAAGATGAGTAAATCACTTGGTAACGGTATCGACCCACTTGAAGTAATCGATAAATATGGTGCAGACGCA
>JAFYQA010000203.1 GCA_017547315.1 Roseburia sp.
ACTAGTGGTTGAGGATTTACATTTGTTCTGCCCATTGGTTCAAACGGGTCTGCTGTGCAACTAAACTTGTTTGGGATTTCATGTTTGGCTATACCTCCTAGACTTTGTCAAAAAAGTTAAGTACTAAACTTTTTTAACATTATATGGATATTCTCGTGCGGTAACACCGCCAGTCTGACAGACAGGGAACCGTCTGTCCAGACCAACGGAAACCGCTCGTGCGAGTCTACTCGCGTAAATTTTTATCTAAGCCATATACCTCACGCATTGAAATATCATGGGCAGCATCGATGCTGGTGATATTTATTCGATAGCTATCATGAGCAATTCGATCAATGATAGCATCTGCCAAGGGACTGGCATCACCACCGAGTTGGTCGTACCATTCCTCGAATTCGTACTGAGAACAGAAAATCGTAGTTGATTTCTTTCTTCTGCGATGCAAGAGTTCAAAAATATCTCGTTGTTCTGTTTCTGATGGTTTAAGTAATAACCATTCATCCAGAATGAGAACTACAGGATTGGCATACTTAGCCATAACCTTTTTATAGTTACCTTCAGATCTTGCTATTTCTAAATCGATAAGCAGATCCGGAAGACGCACATACTTTGTATTGAAATACTGCTTGCATGCTTCCATACCAAAGGCACAAGCCATGTAAGTTTTTCCACAGCCTGTTGCACCGGTAATAAAAAGATTGCGGTGTTCATATATATATTCGCAGGTTGCAAGTCTGCTGATAAGCTCCTTGTTTAACTTGCGACCAGAAGTGTAGTTGATATCCATGATACTTGCTTCTGGCTGGTCGAATCCGGCGTTATGGATAAGTCGTTTTAAACGATTATTTTTCCGGCTGCTGAATTCGATATCTATCAGCATTCCAAACCTGTCTTCAAAAGATACTTCTTTGAATTTAAGATCGTTTTGCTGATTACGGAATGCATCTGCCATTGCGGTAAGACGCATTTCAATTAATTTATCAATTGTACTCTGATTTGTCATAGTGATTTACCTCCGATAATAATCGGCACCCCTTGTGATGCCATGTGTTTTCTGTGTGGGTTTAACATCTGCTTTTGTTTCAGATGTCAGTTTGTCAGACTGTGTTACAAGAATATTTTTAATGCTCTTGTAACTGGGAGAAGCCGTATAGGACAATGCCTTTTTACAGGCTGCTTCCAAAAGCGTATCTGAGTATTTCTCAGTAAGCTTCAAAAGTCCCATACAGCTTCGATATGTCTGTTGTTCCACAGTTTTGGAGGTTAATATCGCATTAACCACAGTGTACGTATTTATTCCAATCCGCTCAGCCCATTTGCGAAAACGGTCACCATTCCACTCCAGATATTTCTGGTGGTCTTCCGGCATATGTTCCGTAATGGTGCTGTATTGTCCCATTCGACCTTTTAATCGTTGATGAGAAGCAATGCGGTTGTGATTGTAAAAAATTTCAATAGTGGTATCTGTTACCCTTACATCAACTTTCTTTTTGATATATTCAAAAGGAACGGAGTATAGCATTCCGTCCACGGATATGTGATAATTGAACTGGACTGTGGCTGTTTTCCAGGCACTCAGTTCAAAACGGGTAGCAGGTAATGGTGCCAGCAATGGAAGTTCTTCCCCAAGAAACAAACTAAGCCGACTACCTTCTTTCTTTTGAAAGAGCCTTTGGTTGAACAGTTCAAGTTTGTCTCTGATTGCCTGATTTAATTCTGCAAGTGAGAAGAACTGTTCCTTCCGAAGTGCTGCTGTAATCCAGGTAGATATGTTTCCTACCGTTCCTTCCGCATTCGGCTTATCCTTTGGAGTTCTGACACGGGCTGGAATAATAGCAGTTCCATAGTGTTCAGCCATTTCCTGATAAGTTTCGTTGATCTGCTGATCTTTAAATCCACCATTATGTATAACTGCAGTTTTACAGTTATCTGGTACAAGAATCCTGGCAACTCCGCCAAAGAATTCATACATGTGGACATGAGCATAAATCCATGATTTCTGTTTCATATCCAGAAAGGCTTCTACATAAGCATACTGACTATAAGTCATAACACCAACAAATATGTAAGCCTTAATTATTTCACCTGTATCCGGATCAATAACTGCCCCCGTATCACCTGCCCAATCTACTTCCACCTGTTCGCCAGGTTTGCGGTTGATGTGCATGGTGGCACGTCGTTTTTCTTCATCCTTTTGGATGTAGTAACAAAACTGAGAATACAGGAGGGGTTCTTCGTCATTTGCACGGCAATCCTCCATATATTCCGTCCATAAAAGTTTTTTGCTGACACCGTTACGGAGTAATTCCTTACGAATGTAAGCAAAATCTGGCATCCGTTTTGTGGATGCAACTGGCTTTGCAGAAGGAAAGAATTTTTCTGCAAGTACAGCATCGGTATCGTTAGCATCCAGTGGCCATGAAATATTTAATTCCTTGGCTCGTTTAAGCACACGATTAACCGTTTTCTTAGAAACATTGCAACTGTTGGCAATGTTTTGTTGACTGAGTCCCAGACTGGAAAGCCTAAGAATCTCACGATACTTAGTCATAACTTTGACCTCCTTAAAATGAATTTACACCAGATGGTGCATGGTTACATTTTAAGGATATATAATAAGGGTTTCCACTACCGGTAGGGTGGTTCCCTAAAAGACGGAACTACGGTTTCCTAAGCCCGGTTCCGAGGGGATGCGGACGCCGGAATACTCAATTATAGTGCTATCACTATAATGTCAAAAAAGTTTAGTACTTAACTTTTTTGACAAAATCCAGGAGGTATAACAAAACATGAAATCCCAAACAAGTTTAGTTGCACAGCAGACCCGTTTAAATCAATGGGCAGAACAGATTCGAGAATGTAATAATCGTCCCCAAGGCATGACCGTTGATGACTGGTGTCTTGAAAATGGCATTACAAGAGCCAATTACTACTGGAGACTTCGCAAAGTAAGAGAAGCCTTATTGAGTGTAGCGGCTCCTGCTCCTACATTTGTTGAGTTAAAAGAACCCGAACCAGCACCACCTGTTTCAGAGTCTATGAAGAAAGAAGATTCTTTCAGCATTGTTGCCGTTGTTAAGAAGAGTTCTTATTCCATAGAGATTACAAACCTGGCTTCTGCTTCTTTTTTACAAAATCTCTTGGAGGCCATGAATCATGCTTAAAGATGGAACAGGTTTTAAAAAGGTATATATAGCGGCCGGATTCACCGACTTGCGCCGTGGCATTGACGGCCTGGCAAGAATTATCCGATTCCAATTCAAACTGGATCCATATGATAAAAACACCCTGTTTTTGTTCTGTGGCAAACGCACCGACCGCATCAAAGGTCTCTTATGGGAAGGTGATGGTTTTCTGCTTCTTTATAAGAGAATCGAAAATGGCAGTTTTAAATGGCCACGTTCCGTAGAGGAAGTGATGGAAATTACCCCACAGCAGTATCATATGCTGATGCAAGGTATGGAAATTGTTGCCAAACGGCCTATACAGGAAGTTACAAATCCAGCTTATGCCATGTGATTTGTGCAAATGGTAGAAAATAAAAAATATTTTTAACCCATTAAGTTCTGTGTGCAGTATGAAATTTTCTATTATCCACATACAAATCTGATTCATAGAAGGTTACTGTTTGTAACACTGCCTATGCATTTTTGTCTGTGGATAACATTCATAAATACTTAAGAAAAGCGAAAAATCTCTTAGGTATTGATGAATGTTATCCACCGTCATTTTGACGAAGGTAACAGCTGCCGTAGATGGCATATAAATGTCTTTTCTGCTATAATAATCCTCAGAAAGTGAGGTTCTTTATGGCAGTAAAATATACGGAAGAACAACTGAATAACGTAGACAAGTCGTTGTTAATCGCCATGCTTATTAATCAGCAGGAACAGATGGAATCCTTGAAACAGGAACTTCTTGCTTCCAACGAAAAGATGCAGAAGCTGATGGAACAACTGATTCTTTCCAACCAGGAACGTTTTGGACGTTCTTCTGAAAAAATGGAAGATACCAACCAGATCTGCTTCATGGAAGTTGATGGAAACATCGTATTTTTTAACGAAGCTGAAGCTGTATGCGATCTTACTGCGGAAGAACCGGAAGATTTAGTTGTTAAAAAGCCAAAACAGAAAGGCAAGAAGGAAAAAGATCTTGCTGATATTCCTGTAACACGTATCGACCACTATATGTCAGAAGAACAACTGACAAAAGAGTTCGGTGCTGATGGCTGGAGACAACTTCCGGATGCTGTTTCCAAAAGATATCGTTTTATTCCTGCAAAGGTAGAAGTAGAGGAACATCATATCGGTGTTTATGCCGGCAAAAAGGAAGATCGTATTGTAAAAGCAAAACATCCAAAAGGATTACTTCATGGAAGTCTGGTATCTCCAACGCTTGCTGCAGCCATTATTAATGGTAAATATGTGAATGCAGTTCCTTTGTATCGTCTGGAACAGGAATTTACCCGTTATGGTCTTTCCATATCCCGACAGAATATGGCCAACTGGTGTATCCGCCTTGGAGAAGAATATTTTGCAGTTCTCTATGATTATCTGCATAAGGAGTTATATTCCCATCCGGTAATACAGGCTGACGAAACGCCATTTCTCGTAAACAAGGATGGTCGAAAAGCAGGCGCACAAAGCTATATGTGGGTATACCGCTCCGGACATTTATACAAAGACAAACAGATTGTTTTATATGAATATCAGCCTACCAGGAATGCATCCCATCCAAGGGAATTCCTTAAGGATTACAGTGGGATCTGTCTCACCGATGGTTACCAGGTTTATCATACTCTTGAAAAAGAGAAAGAAGACTTAACCATAGCCGGATGCTGGGTTCATTGCAGACGCAGGTTTGATGAAGCATTGAAGACAATTCCAAAGTCTGTCCAAAAAGACTCTGAAAGTTATCTTCTGATGAAGCAGATTCAGGCAATCTATCGCGAGGAAGGTAAGCTAAAAGAGTTATCTGGTGAAGAAAGACTTACGCAGCGACAGTTGGTTATAAAACCTCTTGTGGATGCTTTCTTTGCATATCTTAAAACCCTGAATGTTTCTTCCAAGGATAAATTTGGCGAAGCTGTAGGCTACGCACTAAACCAGGAACGCTATCTCCGTGTATTCCTGGAAAACGGAGATGTTCCTATCGATAATAATGCATCGGAACGGGCTATTCGAGGTTTTTGTATAGGCAAGAAAAACTGGCAAATGATTGATACCATAAATGGAGCCAAAACATCTGCAATTATCTATAGCATTGTAGAAACTGCAAAAGCTAATAACCTAAAACCCTACGATTATATTCAGTATATATTGGAAGAGATTCCAAAGCATATGGACGATACAGATCGTTCCTTCCTTGAAAATCTTCTGCCATGGTCAGAGAACCTTCCGGCAAAAATCAGAAAAAGTAAATCTGGTGGCTGCGAATAGTGGCCACCTTAAAAAATCAAGGTACTCGCCATTTGGCGTTTAC
>JAFYQA010000020.1 GCA_017547315.1 Roseburia sp.
CAACTCATTGAATTGCATCGTGTAAAGTAGCCGTTATTTATTCTATTCTGTTTTCATTAATCATATAATGGTGTGCCGTGTTTGATTTTTCTTACAATCTTCCAACCCAACCAGTAAAACATTGAACCAACAATATAAATGGTTGAACCCAGACCTACCACACACATAAATATAACTAAAATCCACATTCCGATACTCATAATTTCCATGCCTTTCTAACTTTTACTATTTTTTATATATAAGGCATGGTACTCTCTTCTTTCCATCAATATCATGAATATATTTTATAAGTGCTGCGCGATACTTTCTCTCATGCAAACATAAGATTTCTTCTATTTGGAAGCATCGCAGTATAAAACATGCAATGCAAATTGCCCAAAGAATAACTCCGGCGAACCTCAAATCACGCCGTATGCTAACATTCCGGTTCGTAAGCCTTCCAAGAATTGTTCGAACTGTAGCATTTATATTCTCTACTACGCACACCTCAGACTGTATATTGCTGTCTGTTCCTCTTAATTGTGCCACGGCCTCATCTGTACCAGCCGCATATATTCGTGCCGCTTTAAGGGAAGCCGCACGTTCTGCAAAATTATCTGCTTTCACATAAGTTGTATATATTCCCGCCATAAGCAGAATACCTATTAAAAAATAACATAATCTACGTTGACTTTTTCGTAACATGCAACTCCCCTCCTTCCTTAAAAAATCTCATTTCCGTCCATAATACCGCAATTTCTACGGAAATACAAATGATTTTTTATTTATTTACTCATAAGAAAAACGGATCTCCTTTTTACATTTCATTCGTATTACTTATATATCTTATAAAAAAAACTATGATAAAGTATCTATGTTGGGATGTTTTATATATCGCTAATTAATAAGGAGATTTCACAATGAAGAAAATTTATGAAGGAAAAACAAAAGACGTTTACTCACTTGAGAATGGCAATGTAATGCTTAAATTCAAAGACGACTGTACAGGAAAAGACGGCGTTTTCGATCCAGGTGAAAATACAGTAGGTTTAACAATCGAAGGTATCGGTAAAGCAAACTTACAGACATCTATTTATTATTTCGAACTTTTAAAAGAAGCTGGCATCAAAACTCACTATGTAAGTGCTAACATTGAAGAAGCTACTATGGAAGTTCTTCCAGGTAAAGTTTTCGGTCATGGTTTAGAAGTAATCTGCCGTTTAGTTGCTACAGGAAGCTTCATCCGCAGATATGGTGAATATATTGAAAATGGTACTGTTTTAGAAGGCGGCTACGTTGAATGTACATTCAAAAACGATGCTTTAGGCGATCCACTTGTAACAGGTGAAGGTCTTGCAGCATTAGGCGTTATGTCTCCTGCAATGTTCGAAAGCATGAAAGAACAGACATTAAAAATCACAAAAATCATCGCTGATGACTTAAAGACACTCGGTCTTGATCTTTGGGATATCAAATTCGAATTCGGTTACAACAACGACGAAGTAATCCTTATCGACGAAATCGCTTCTGGTAACATGCGTGTATACAAAGATGGCAATATCGTTGATCCAGTTGAATTAACAAAAATTATCAACAATAGATAATCCGCAAATAAACAGCCCAAGGAATTGTTTTCAATTTCTTGGGCTGTTTATTTGCTATCTAGTATCTTTAACCGTTCATGCATAACTCTGTAACGATTCTTAAGAAATTCTTTCAATTCTTGTAACAAAAATGTAACCATCTTTTTTCCAAAAATGCTACAATAATCTGACACATATGAATTTTTAACATTGGAGATAAGATTATGAAACATTTACATATAAAAAGCTTTTTTGCATTAGTACTTACTTTATCTATGACTTGCGGTTGTGCTTCTTCTGCATCCCCTGATATCCCTGTATTTCATGCCCAGCAAGAGGAATATGCTACTCAGATTTCTGCTACAACAGAACGTTTAACTACACTTTTACCACTTCTTGCAAAAGCAGACCAACTAGCACTCGGATACTATTATGACGAAGCCATTGCCGTATTAGAGAATGTTCCTGCTGAATACACTCAGGATGAAGAAGTATTGACCAAAATAACCGAATACCAGACCGCCCGTGATTCTTTTGTGCCATACGAAGAACCAGTGCGTCATATCTTTTTCCACTCTCTCATCGTAGATACTTCACTGGCATTTGACGGTGACTACATGGAGAATGGCTACAATTACTGGATGACTACTGTTGATGAATTCAAGGCCATGTTAGAAGAACTCTATGCCAATGATTTTGTACTCATTGACATTCATGAAATTGCCCGCGAAGAAGTAGATGAAAATGGTAATGTAAAAATGGTTGCAAATGCACCTTTAGTACCAGCAGGAAAAAAACCTCTCGTACTCTCTGTTGACGATGTGAATTACTATGAATATATGGAAAAAGACGGTTTTGCCCGCAATCTTATGATTGATGAAAATGGCAATGTGAAAAACCTCTACATTGACAAGGACGGTAATGAACTAATCGGCGATTATGATGTAGCTCCTATCTTAGACTCTTTTGTAAAAGAGCATCCGGATTTTTCGCTTAGAGGTGCTAAAGGAATTCTTGCTCTGACTGGTTACGAAGGAGCTTTAGGTTATGATACCCACCTTACAGACAGTCCTACTTTAGAAGAAGATATTGCAACTGCTACTGCTGTTGCAAACCGTTTAAAAGAAACAGGCTGGCTCTTTGCCATTCATGGCTATGGTCACCGCGATGCCAAAAAAATTACATATAGCCACTTAGTAACTGACACTACTCGTTGGCTCAATGACATCGGTACTATTGTTGGCGAAACAGATATTTATATTTTCCCATATGGTTCTGAAATTGATTATCCAAGCGATAAACTAAATTATTTTGAAAGTGTCGGTCTCCGCTACTTCTGCGGTGTATGGACCAAACCATTTGTTTCCGTAAAAAGCACCTATGTCAGACAGACTCGTTGCAACTTAGATGGTTACAATATGATTACCAGACCAAAATCACTTGCTGATTTATTTGACGTTTCTAAAGTATTAGACCCAGATAGACCAGAATTAAAATAAATCAGTTGAAAACAATCCGAATTTTTTATATAATAATAGTACTATTGATATATTGTACGAAAAGAATACAAAGGAGAATATTATGAGATTAGTAACACGTTCCGACTTTGATGGACTTGCCTGCGGTGTCCTTTTAAAAGAAGCTGGCATTATTGACCACTGGAAGTTCGCTCATCCAAAGGATTTACAGGATGGTCTTGTAGAAATCACAGAAGATGACTGCCTTGCAAACGTACCATTTGTAGAAGGTTGCGGTCTTTGGTTTGACCACCACTCTAGTGAACATGAACGTTTAAAATTAGAAGGCAAATACAAAGGCGAAAGCCGTATTACTCCTTCCTGCGCCCGTATTATCTACGAATACTACGGTGGCAGAGAACGTTTCCCACAATTTGATGCTATGATGGAAGCTGTTGATAAAGTTGACTCTGGTAACTTAACTGTTGATGAAGTTCAGGATCCAACCGGTTGGATTTTAATCGGTTTCTTAATGGACCCACGTACCGGTCTTGGCAGATGGCGTCAGTTTACTATTTCTAACTATCAGTTAATGGAAAAATTAATCGATGCATGCCGTACTATGACAGCAGAGGAAATTCTTGCATTACCAGATGTAAAAGAACGTGTCGAGATATACTTTGAGCAGACTAACAAATTCATGAAAATGGTAAATGAACATACTATTACAGATGGTAATCTTATCATCTCTGACCTTCGTGGCGTAGACCCAATCTACTCCGGTAACCGTTTCTTAATCTATAGTATGTTCCCAAAACAGAACATTTCTGCATGGATTGTAAGTGGTCGCGGTGGAAAAGGATGCAGTGCTGCAGTTGGTTATAGTATTTTAAACAGAAGCGCTACTTTAGACGTAGGAAGTTTAATGCTTAAATACAACGGCGGCGGTCACAAAAAAGTAGGAACTTGCCAGTTCTCTGACGAAGATATGGACACAGAATTACCTAAGATGTTAGCAGAATTAACTGCTATGGCTAATTCATAATTCTTAGAATTATATTTGCTATTTTAATTGGGCTGTCACAAAATAATTGCTCTGATAGAACAAAGCAATTATTTTGATGACAGCTCTTTTATCGTTACGATTACTCTTAAATAACTATTTTCCATATTATACATATTATTTTTCAAGTTGGATATGCTAAAACCTATACAAACAACTTATATTTTACAAAAGGAATTCAATTATGATAGATTTTAAACCTATTAAACCAGAACACAAAAATATATATCAGCCTTACTTATTCGATGGTATCCAAAGAGGCTGCGAATACTCTTTTTCCAACCTTTGTCTTTGGGGACGCCAAAACGCTACTATTCTCCATGACCATATGGTACTCTTCTCGCAGTTTAACCGTAGAAGCGTCTATCCTTATCCAGTTGGCTCCGGCGATAAGAAACCAGTATTAGATGCCATTATCGCAGATGCAAAAGAGCGTGGTATTCCTTGCCGTCTGACAGGCCTTAATGCAGAAGCCAGACAAACGCTTGAAATGCTTTATCCAGGCATGTTCCGCTTCCACTGTGATCGCGATAGTTTTGACTATGTCTATAATATTGATGATTTAGCTGATTTGCCAGGCAGAAAATACCAGAAAAAGCGGAACCATTGCAACCGTTTCCGTACCGATTATCCAGATTATGCAGTAAGACCGCTAAGCGAAGACAATATCACCCAGATGAAAGAAATGATAAATGCATGGTATGATGCCAAAGAACAGGAAAATCCGGAAAGCGATTTCCTTATGGAGCGTGCCGCATTAAATAAAGCTTTAAAATACTACCGCGAATTAGAAATGGATGGTTTAGTACTTTTAAACGGAGAAGAAATCCTCGGCATCACCATGGGTAGCCGCCTCTCTTCTGACACCTATGATATTCAATTCGAAAAATCCTGGGGGGATGTAAATGGTGCATATGCCATTATAAACTACGAATTTGCTCGCTACTTACGCGAAAAATATCCGGATATCCGCTATTTAGACCGTGAAGAAGATATGGGCATCGAAGGCTTACGTATTGCAAAAGAACGTTACTTCCCTGACCACATGATAGAAAAATGTTGGGCACATTTAATGGAGGATGGCTATGACTATTAGTACGCCTCACTCTTCCCATATTCTATCTCTCCGCAGCTTGTGGAAAGAAGCCTTTGGAGACAGTGATACCTTTTTAGATATCTTTTTCAAAACTGCATTTTCACCGGAACGATGTCGTTGTATTTTGGATGGCGATACTGTAGTTGCTACACTTTATTGGTTTGATTGCACCTATGAAGAGAAAAAAATTGCATATATTTATGCTGTAGCGACTGCCAAATCTCATCGTGGTCAAGGACTCTGTCAAAAACTTATGCAGGATACTCATAGCCATCTCTCTTCGCTCGGTTATGAAGGTTCTTTATTGGTTCCTGGAAATGCTAAACTTTTTGAAATGTATGAAAAAATGGGTTACAAAACTTCTAGCAATATCCGCGAATTTCAATGCAAAGCTAGTTTAGAGGAACTACTGCTATGTCCGATTTCCGCTTCGGAGTATGCTAGACTACGCAAACTCCTCTTACCACGAGGCAGTGTCCTACAGGAAAATGAAAATCTGGACTTTTTACAGACACAGGTACAGTTTTATATGGGACTCGGTTTTCTACTAGCAGCCTATGGAGAAAATGATACGCTACATGGCATTGAACTCCTTGGAGACATCACTATCACCCCTGCCATTACGCACACCCTTGGATATAAACGGGGGACTTTTCGAACCACCGGTAATGGAAGACCTTTTGCTATGTATCATCCATTTGACAACACGGACCTCACTTCTCCTAAATATTTTGCTTTTGCATTTGATTAGAATTAAATCAGTATAAAATAATAAAATTCCCGAATACAGTAACTTTTTTAGTCTAAGTTACTATCTTCGGGAATTCTTTTATTCCTAATTTTTTATATTATGTTCTTCTTCCAAACATGTTCTTTCACATATCTTATTGTTTTATCCTTTTATGATGAAACCTCTGATGATTCTACACTTGCCATCGTATCCTCCACATCTACAATCGCAGGCCCACTTGAAAACGCTTCCTTATTATCAGCAACTTCTGTCGGATCTTCCGGTGTTCCCTTCTCTTCTTCATCCTTCCAAAGTGAATCGTACTCTTCTTTTTTCCTCTGCTTCGCCAATGCTCCCATATTTTTGGCCGCCTGATACATCTCCATGCTATATTCCATCAGCTTTTTCTCATCTGTCGGTGGTACAATTCCACCTTTCATAAGTCTACGAGCAACCTCCATCACTTTCATCAAATCCTGATTGTATTCTTCCATAGCCTCATTCTGTTGCTTTGCAGATAACGCATTCACGTGACCTGCCCACTGTGCATTCAACTTGCTCATATAATCCTGATATTCTTCTTGTTTTTCATTCAATGCATTAATCGTCAGTTCTAACGTTGCCGCTTCTTTCGCAAATGCATTCTTTGCGTCCGGATCATATTTCATTTTCTCTTCCAACGCCTGCTTCTGCTTTGCCAATATATTTTTTTGTTCCTGATACGCACTTATTTGATTACGGCAAACTACCTTCGCTTCTCCTATTTTCATATAATCCTCCTTGTTTTGCAAAACAAAATCCAACTCTGTTTGACAGATTTTATCCGAAATGATGAGGAGAGAATTTGCACATCCTTTTGATATAAGTTATATAAACTTTTGCATCCTTGCATCTATCTTTTATATCGGATGTTTTTATCTTGAAATTACAGCTATGCAAAATTTTATCGAAAAATATCATCAACAATTCAGCCACCAGATTCCTCAGTTTAAGCAAGCAGAAACGCTTCCATTCCTCTACTAGTCAATAAAGATGCTAATTGCTTATCCGCCCTCGACTTTCTACCAGTATATTCTTGTACAAAGGCACAACATAGGATAAAATAAAACTAGTAAAAATATCCGAGAGAGGAGAACTACCATGTCATTAACAGAATTTAACAACGCACAGCGTCTCGGAAAAAAACAGTATGCAGACGATTTAGCAAAGGAGGTAACTCCATTTTTACCTGTCTTAGATGAGATTATTAAGGATGCCGATATCGTCTCTGAACTCAACCTTGGAACTATGCTTATCCCGCTTGAAAACGTGGTCGGCACCAAAACAATGGGAAGACGCGAAGCATTCGCCAGAAATTTTATGCCCCTGTTAGATGAGCAGACCGAATTCAGTTATAAATGGCGTAATGTATATGAATATCAAGTTGAACAGGGAATCGATGATCCTATTTTAGTTTACGAATATATGAATCGCTTTTATGTACAGGAAGGCAATAAGCGTGTCAGTGTACTGAAATACCTAAAGGCTTACAATATTATGGCTTCTGTCATTCGTCTTATCCCACGTCGTAGCGATCATCCGGATGTACGCCTCTATTATGAATTTTTAGATTTTTATCAGTTAACTGCTAACTACAGTATTCAATTTGATCAGGAAGGCAATTATCTTCGTCTGATTGAGGCCATGGGCATTGACCCTGATACTCCTATGGATAAAGATGAACAAAAATGTTTCCGTCAGGTGTGTGAGTTGTTTAATCATGTATTCGAATCATCTTATTCCAAGTACGAAAAACTTTCTACTGCAGATGCATTTTTAAAATATGTTGAACTTTTAACTTACCCTGTTGTCAAAGAGCGCACAGAAAGTCAGATGAAAGAAGATTTCAAAAAAATCCACGATGAACTGCTCCTTGCAGCCCGTGGTAACGAAATCGAACTGGTTACGCAGCCAAAAGAGGCGGAACGTTCCGGTTTAAAACTTCTAAACTGGCTACGTCCAACCGGAAAAATTGAACCAGAAATGTTAAAAATCGCTTTTATTTATCCAAAAACTGCAGAAACTTCCAGATGGACCTATGGCCATGAACTCGGCAGAACTCATTTAGAAGCTAGTTTTGATGGTAATTTAAAAAACATGGTATATGACCAGGCTGATAACGATGAAAAAGTAAAGAATAAAATCGAAGAAGCTATCGCAAATGACTGCAACGTCATTTTTGCCGTTGGTCCACAGATGGCGACCGAATGTGTAAAAGCCGCTGTACAACATCCGGAAGTACGAATTTTTAACTGCTCCGTAAATATGTCTTTCTCTTCTATTTGCAACTACTACCCACGAATGTTCGAATCCAAATTTTTAATGGGTGCTTTAGCTGCAGCTATGAGTGAAACTGATAAAATCGGTTATCTGGCAGACTATCCAATTTATGGAATGGTTGCAAACATCAACGCTTTCGCCTTAGGTGCTGCCATGATTAACCCACGAGTAAAAGTGCATTTAAACTGGGTGGGATTGTCAGATGAATCCGAAACTCCAAAATGGGATGATGATATTCAAATCATCTCCGGTGTAGACATGATTGTCCCGCAGAATGCTTCCAGAGAATACGGCCTTTATCGTCGTTTTCCTGATGGAAAAATCGAAAATCTCGCTGTATCCTTTTGTCACTGGGGTAAATTTTACGAAAGAATTATTCAACAAATCTGTGCTCGTCCAAAAGACGAAAAAGAATTAAAAGGCAAGAAAGCTAGCAATTATTGGTGGGGAATGTCTGCAGATGTAATAGATACTATCTATTCCGACAATCTTCCAAACGGAACACGCCGCTTAGTTAATTTCCTAAGCAGCTCTATCCGCAATGGTATCTTCCATCCTTTTGCTGGAAAGGTATACGAACAAGGTGGTAAAATCATCAGCGAAGAAGGTAACGAACTTCCTCTTATGGATATCGTTCAAATGAACTGGTTAGCCGGAAACATTATCGGAGAAATCCCACCTATCGAAGCATTTAAACAAGAAGCGCAAACGTTAATTCGTCTGCAGGGTGTAAAATCTAAAGCAGACGATACCGATACGGAGGAATAGCATTGTGAAAATTTTACTACTATCCGACCAAGAGTCCCGCTCTTTGTATGATTTTTACTCACCGGATAAGCTAAAAGATATTGAACTCATCATTGCCTGTGGGGACTTAAAACCATCCTATTTAGAATTTTTCGTCACCATGACAAATGCACCATTAGTTTATGTTCTCGGTAATCATGATAAATGGTATCCCGAAAAAAATGCCAATGGCTGTATTTGTATAGAAGACGATATTTATGAAATCAACGGTATTCGTATCCTAGGTTTAGGTGGTTCCATGCGTTATCAGCCGGATGCACGCTGTCAATATACGGAACAGGAAATGCTAAAAAGAATCCAAAAACTACGCTGGAAACTTTTCTTCAAAAAAGGATTTGACATTATAGTAACTCATTCGCCAGCCTACGGTTTTCATGATCTCCCAGATTTACCTCATCAAGGTTTTCAATGTTTTCATGAGCTAATCGAACGATACAAACCAAAATTTTTTATTCATGGTCATGTACATGCTAATTATGGTAGTGATTTTAAGCGTGAAGACATTTTGGGTGATACTAAAGTCATTAATGCTTATGAACATTACTACATAGACTATCCCACATAAAAAATAAAAGCAAAGCATTTTAAAAACCGGATTACTTTCTCACAATCATTGATTACGAGAAAGCAATCCGGCTTTTCTTTTATTATTATGCTTTTTTATCAAATAATGATTTACCATATGTCGGCATATCGATAAATGCCTCCTTATCATTATGTGGAAATAACATCTCCATATACAAACTTCCCAATAGATTCATTACCTTGCCTGCATCCACATCTGCCACTGGAAGTTCCTTTGCTTCTAAACGTTTTATATTCTCTAATACTTGCTCAATATCCCACTGCTTGCCTGACTCTAAGACTGTTCCTGCTTTTGGGCTTCTCTTAATCGTATATTCCTTCACATCCGATTCCATAACAGCCTTTGCTTCCGGCACATTGTAAACCACATTTTTACAAGTTTTTTCAAAACATTCCGGATCATATTTTGCCAAATACCGCAAATCATTTATGGTCAAAGAACGTTTATTATGAATTTTAAGATAAATATTCACAAGATGAGTATCTTTTTCCATAGCAATACCTCCTATCCGGATATTCCTACTTAAATTCTATCATAAAACAATCTCTTTTTCCAATTGTTTATAAATCGTCAACCTCATGGTTATATACGAAGCCATACCGCCAATGATATTAGAAATTGGCTCTGCTAAAAATACACCATTTACACCAAATCCAACCATTGGAAGAATCACGGTAAGCGGTGCAACAATAATTGCTTTTCGTAACAGCGAAAAGAAAATCGCATGCTTCGCATCTCCCAATGCCTGAAACGTCGACTGGCCTGCGAATTGAAGTGCCATAAATACAAATCCAAAGAAATATATTTTCAATGCTAAAACACCCGGCTCTAGCATCTGTAAGTCATCCGAAAAAATGTGAAACCATACTTCTGGTAACGTAATTACCAAAAGCCAAGCAGCCATCGTATAGATGCACCCAATATAAGTATTGAATTTAATGCCATCTTTTACCCTGTTATACGCCTTAGCTCCATAATTAAAGCTGATAACCGGCTGTGCTCCACTTATAATACCACTAATCGGCAGCATAAAAATCTCTCTAACAGAGTTTGCCACCGTCATAATACCCACGTATACATCTCCACCATAGCTTTGCAATGTGGAATTGCAAACTACCTGTACCAGACAGTTCGTACCCTGCATAATAAAATTAGCCATTCCTAAGCGAAAAATATCTTTTGTAATGGTTCTATTTATCCGCACATACTTCATTTTCAGTGGAACAATTACTTTTTTACCGGTTAGGAAATGTAAAACCCATACTGCTGAAACTCCCTGACTAATAATCGTTGCTAATGCTGCTCCCGATATTCCCATGCGAAAGCCAAAGATAAAAATCGGATCTAAAATAATATTTACTACCGCACCCAGAATCGTAGACAGCATACCGATTTTCGGAAAGCCCTGTGCATTGATATAACCATTCAACCCCGTCGTAGTCATGGAAAAAAATATACCCAACAGATATATTCTCAAATACGCATCTGCATATATATAAGACTCTTCACTTGCTCCAAATGCAAATAAAATCGGTCTACGGAACATATAACATATTACGATTAAGACCATTGCACTTGACATCAGTAATGCAAACGAATTCCCCAGTATTTTTCCTGCTTTCTCCTCATCACCAGCACCACGTTCCATGGAGAAAAGCGGCACACCGCCCACACCAAATAATGCAGTAAATGCCATAATAAGCGTCACAAGTGGAAATGTCAGACCAATGCCTGTCAAGGCCATACTACCAACATCCCCCATGTGCCCGATGTAAATTCTATCTACCACGTTATACAGAAGCTGTACAAGCTGTGCAATGGTTAATGGAACCGCCTGTGCTACAATGCACCTCCATACCGGTCCTTTCGAAAAATCAATTTTTTGTGTCTTCG
Organism: Roseburia sp.; assembly: GCA_017547315.1. The sequence continues at coordinate 11,514 of JAFYQA010000020.1, forward strand.
TCTTCTCAGCCAAGTAAATTCACCTTCTAGTCATCAAATTCTTGCTTAAAACAATCCCGGAATCGCCGGTTTCTTTATTTCGATTCCAAAAAGCATTTTTATCAACCATACAAAAAACAATATCACTGCTACCGGAATAACACATGTTGTAATAATCAATACAGCTATCGCATCAATAAATACGCTCAGCGCATTTTTAACGCTTTCCACAAGTTCCGTTGCTTCATTGCCAATACCGGATAAAAATTCTAAAAAGGCATTTGTCTCTTTTTCTTCTTCATTCGCTTTCTCGGCCTCTTCGGAAATCTCCTCTACAGTCTCATAAGTCTGCGTTATCGTCTCTTCAAATGTCTTTTCAATCAGATTCGTCATTTTAACACTTGCCGGAATTACAAAATAAATCGCCAAACCAAAAACTGCTAATTTTACTGCAAACTTAAATACCGTCTCCATAAATGTTTCACTTTTCATAAACACTAGTAATGCCAATAATGCACAGGCTACCGGAATCAATACTTTAAAAGAAAGGTATCCTATCGTAGTAAGTAAAAACTTCTCCAAATAAATCGCACACACAATGATTAAAAGAGGTGTCGTCAACTCGGATATCTGCTCTGCTACCGGTGTCGCTACATCTCCTGGAATCGCTGAAATCGCCGTAGATACTGCCGTCACAGAAACAGTCAGACCTAGTGCAGTCACTTTTTTATCTTCTAACTGACTGAGCGCCTCTTGATGCGTTTCCACAGAAGTCGCCTTATCTGCGAACACATTAAACGACAACAATGCAATAAGTAACAAAACTAGTAAATACGCTACATTCACATATAATGCTCTTTTTTCCATGTGTACCTCCCCCTTCATGTGTGAACTTCTACTATTATCCCATCACAATATATTTCGGCATTCCTAGCAGTTTCTTTATCTAAAATCTACTAACACAGCCCTACATGGTGCCCCATCTGCTCCTGCCAAAGAAATCGGAGCCGCATTCAAAAAGTAAACACCCTCCGGTACTTCTTGTAAACGAATTCCCTCCAATAAAACTACTTCTGCCGCCAACAACACCTTATGTACTGCCATCGGTGCATCTTCTGGTCCTACAGACTGGGATTCCCCACCAATGAGCCAAATCCCAGCTTCTGCAAATACTTCTGCTGCTTCCAATGTCACCACAGCATCACCCTTTATCAAAATACGCTTCGCTGCTTCCTTATCCGCTTTTTCAACTTCTGCTATTATTTCTCTTGCATCCTCCGCTGTTACTAAGCCATCATGCTCCACTACAAACGACGGTCCTATCATTTTTTCAAGGGCAAGCATTTCTACAGTCTTACCATCTTCAAAAAAATGAAATGGTGCATCCACATGAGTGCCATTATGGGCGCACATCTGAAACGAGGTCAGATTATACAAATCTCCCCTCTCCATTCGCATGTCTTCTAGTTTTTGTGGAGCCATATCGCCTGGATAAACTTCACAGCTGAATACCTCTTGTGAAATATCGTAAA
>JAFYQA010000204.1 GCA_017547315.1 Roseburia sp.
ATGCCTTTCCAACTTCTTTCTCAACTTATAGTATATCAAAAACCTTTCAAAAAAACATCTATAAAATAAAACAATTTGGGACAAGGTAATTTTATCATTCCTTGTCCCAAAATTCTTTTATATTTTATTTTCTATCCAACTAATTATCTGCTTTGCCCTCGCATCCCATGTATGGTGCATTCTCACTTTTTCTATCCCATTTGATACTATATCTTGCATCCCTTTTTCATTCTGCAAGATTTCCTGCACAATACATGGTAACTGCTCCAGTTCTTCTAAATCATAATAGCAGACACCTTCGCCCTCTGCGAGTTCCTCACAGAGATATTTACTCTTATCTGATACACAGACTGCCCCATTCAAAATAGAATTAAACACACGGTCATGTGCCCCATCTTTAAACCACGGCATCACATTCAAGGATACTTTTGCATGCTGCAAATGTTGCAAACAAGCAAGCGATGTGGTCTGTGGATGAATCCGAAGATTTTCCGGTCGTTCACATACCAACTCATCCCACCCTTTTCCAAATACATCTACCACAATTCCGGCATCAACTAAAGCCTTCACCGCCTCACCTCGCCAGTAATTGCGTACATATAAATCAATAAAAATCATACGATGCATTGCAATTCGTATCTCATCATAAGGTGTAGGTCCCATTTCCCGCTCACAGGCCGCTAATTCCGCTGCCTCTACGGTCTGATGCGGATTTGCAAGCAAATCATCAATGATGCCTTGATAAAAAGCAGCATACTCCTCATTAATCCAGTGAATATGCTTCTCGCAAAACGATGGCGGTGTATAATTACCAGTCATAACAACATCCATGTAACGTCCACTTTTGCTGGTATGTTTCATATCCGTATCATTTCTCTGCATCATCTCATATTTAATATCACCTTCTTGCTCCATCAGCTCCGTTCCAGCCAACGGTAAAAATCCCAAATGATGATATTCCGGATAAAATTCCTTAAAATATGCTTCCTGGCATTTATCAATACTAATGTGATAATATTCCTTCGGTAAATCCACCAATCTATCATGATAGTAGTACGGATGGTCAACTGCAATGTTATAGCACGGGATACGATACTCATCCCACACATAGCCCAAGCCATCCTTATACACTCCCGGTTCCTTTTCCAATCCTTCGAAATTAAAGGTTACTAAAGCAGTTTCCCCGGTACGAATAAACTTACGCAATCGTTTGGCACTATTTTTCTCATCTTTCAAATCATAGTAAAATACCAGATATCCCTGCTTGGCAAATGTTTTTCCCATCTGATAAGAAAAGTATTCTAACGTCTCAACGCCACCTACCACCATTACAATTCGTTTCATGCAAAATCCATCCTTATCCTACATCCTATCCACGCTTAGATACAGCAATACCAAAAACTGCTTTACATTTCGAAAAAAATCTGCGTCCTAATTCTTTGCGTCGTTTCCATAAAGAATGTAATTTTTTTAGTAAGCATAAAGTCGGATAACTCAAGCAAATGATTTCTAATACAAGAAACAATGCTGAAATATCTTCATACCCTCTTGCCCGATTCTCCCAATATGGAAATACAATATTTTTCGTAGTCATAGAACGGATACCAAAATTCTTAAGTATGTCAAATCGACTCACCAAATCAAAACGTTCCGAACACATTACCAACTCATATTGTGTTTCATCTATGCTTAACGCCTTTATTACACTATCTTTTGCAAAATCTTTTACTGGATTTGCTACTAATACTTCATAACAATCCACCGGAAGTGAATTATCTTTTCCTTCTAAAATATCATAAGATACATAAATCGTTGCCGCATCTTCTTGTACTGCCTCCGAAAAAATACCGGAGTCACTTCGAATAACACCACGTACCGGATATACCACACCATTAATCTCTACTTCCATACCCGCTACATTATTCGAGCCAAATAACTGCCATGCTACAATCTCATCAATGATAACACCATCACCATTCTCATCAGTAGCATCAAAATAATTACCATCTAATAATTGCAATGGATGAAACTGAAAAAAGTCACCACCCACACCAAATGCACGGGCATTCACACTTCCTCGACTTGATCCAATTATCAGACTTCCCTGTGTCGAATATGCATCGATCCAATTCCTACCGCCATTCTCCTTTGTACCAGAAACCGATGCTTCTTCCATAGCTGTCACCAGATTCTGCTCTACTGCCACAATCTGTTGCCGACTAAACTGCGCATCTTCCGTAAAATAACACGCCATCTGCACATATTCTTCCTCTTTTGACCAACGCTTTGCCAGCTGTTGCGTAGAAAGGCTTCCCGTAATCCCTCTTTCTATACCGACTAGAAGAATGGTTCCAAGAATCAATGCTCCTAAAACCAATGTTTTTTTATATCGTTTCATAATCCTCCTTGTTTTGTGAAACAAAATCCATCTCTGCTTGCAGAGCTTGCCTTCTGGCGAGGAGAGGATTTGTACTCCTTATTCTGCTAAACGAACCTGCTGATTCTCTTCAACCGGTTTTGAAGTAGTGGTAATAACATATATCGAATATCCCTCAAAAGCACCAACAACCGCCGAATTCGAATCATCCGAAGTAATCACCTCTACATCAACTCTTCTCGCATAGTAGCGGTTACCTAATGGAGTACTCTTTGATTCAACAATTAATACAAACTTGCCATTGGAATCCTCACGAATACAGCTTGTTGGCACGACATGGTCATAATCAGAACTCTGCTGTCCGATAGACACTGTGTAGTAATCTCCCACACCTACATCTCCGTATAATTCGCATGTTAC
>JAFYQA010000205.1 GCA_017547315.1 Roseburia sp.
TATGTACAGACAATCGGAACGTTAAATTATCATATTTACGGTACGCGCAACCAGAATTTGCAGCTTGAATGGGATTCGTCTTATGTAGACGCATGCCAGAAGAAGTTACGCACTGATTTTATTGTAGGGTTAGTGTGGGCAATAATCGGTATTGTATTGTTGGGATGGCTTATACTCTGGCGAGATGGTGGATATTTCCTGTTGAATTGCGTAGAAAATAGCGGAGAAAAGGAATTATTTTATGCATCGATGCTACTTTTTGCAATATACAATTGGAACAGAGAAGCTGCCGGACAATCTCGGCTTTATAGAAGATTAAAGGGAATAGAGTCTGGTGAAGAGAATTATGAGTATGATAGTTATAATAATTTTGAAGGATATCCATGGTTCCCTTATGGATTAAGGCAAATCATGTTGGTTGCAATGAGTGTGATTTTGGTGATAGTAGGTTTTGTGGAGGTGAAGGAGAGTAGAAATTTTGATGATTGTCAGCCAGAACTTGCCTGTGTTGATTTGCGGACGTTAGAAGAGGAAGGATTTGAAATAACGCAGATTACTTGGGATGATAATCCGGGATTGAATTTCGGAAATCGTATTTTGGAAAAGTTTGGATTATTTACAGAGTATTTTTATGAAGTGGATCAGTATGGGACTGATGCAAATGGCGAAAGAGTGCAGATTTTTGGATGTTATTATAAAGTAAGACCTGATGGACTGGCGGTAGAGCTATTGGAACAGCTAATCGATAGAAGCACAAGTTATATGTATGAGCATCAGTATGGTGATAAAGATAAAAAGCTGCCACCGGATTATTGGAGCATTACTGAACTGGAAAATACTGGCTTTACAAAGCTTGTAGTGGCAGAAGCTTTGGCTGAAAAAGCACCGCTTATGATTTTTGCGCAGAAGGAAGATGTCGTAATTTATCTGAGGTATTCAGGAAGTCTTCCAGCTGAACGCTTTATAGGGGAATTAGAGCACCTGTATAGCGAGTAAAGAAAGGAATGCTGATAAAATGTCTGAGAAAGCTCTTTCTAAATATCCAAAAATATTTTATAATTATGAAAGATAGTAATATGAGCGGGATGAATACGAACGCTCATAAGATGATTTATAGCGTAGGAGAGAAGGATTTTTCAATTGGAGGAAATATGAGAATTTACGAAGATGAAAAGCAGCGCTACATACAGGCAGCGTTAGCGATGGGTACACCAGAAGAACAGGAACAGTTAAAAGCAAAATTAGATACAATTGATTGGGCGATATTGGAGAATCTGGCGCATGCGGAGACTGGGCAGGAAAGAGGTGTATTTGCACCATTAGAAGCTGTAGAGGTGTCAGAGATTGCGGCAAGAAAAGAAGAATTCAGAGAAATCGGTTTAAAGGCAATCCGCGAATGTAAGGTGGGAGCAGTTTTATTAGCAGGAGGACAAGGAACACGTCTTGGTCTTGATAAGCCAAAAGGAACGTTAAATATTGGTTTGACGAAAGACCTGTATTTATTTGAACAGTTAGTAAGGAATCTGCAGGACGTTACCGATGAAGCAGGTGCCTATGTGCCGTTTTATATTATGACAAGTAATATCAATAATGACGATACAGTAGCATTTTTTGAAGAACATAATTACTTTGGATATCCGAAAGAATATGTGAAATTTTTTATTCAGGAAATGGCTCCGGCGTGCGATTATGATGGTAATGTTTATATGGTATCTAAGACGGAAGTTGCGATGTCACCGAATGGAAATGGTGGCTGGTTTGCTTCTATGGTGAAAGCCGGTTTGTTGGAAGATATCCATGAAAAAGGAATTGAATGGTTGAATGTATTTGCTGTTGATAACTGTTTGCAGCGTATCGCAGATCCGCTTTTTGTGGGGGCAACTATTGCTTCGGGTATGGAAAGTGGTGCGAAGGTAGTTCGCAAGGCGGCACCGGATGAAAAGGTTGGTGTACTTTGTACAGAGGATGGGAAACCTTCTATTGCGGAATATTATGAGATGACGGAGGAAATGGCAACTTTACGGAAAGAAAATGGTGATTTGGCATATGGTTTTGGCGTTATTTTGAATTATCTTTTCACTGTAGAGAAGTTGGAAAAAATTGTAAATGACAGTATGATGACACATATTGTCGAGAAAAAGATTCCATACATGGATGAGAATGGAGATTTTGTAAAACCGGAAGCTCCGAATGGTTATAAATTCGAGTTGTTAGTATTGGATATGGTACATATGATGGAAGATTGTCTTCCTTATGAGATTGTAAGAGAGTGGGAGTTCGCACCAATTAAGAATCTCCATGGTATTGATTCTTTGGATTCTGCGAGGGAGTTAATGAAAGGATGCGGAATTGACTTGTAGAACTTGGTTTTGAAAAAGTATAGTGGAACTATGGTTTTATAATAGAAATAGCTACAGTACACAAAAAGATGAAGAACGAGGTTGGAAATGAATCAGGATGGAAGACGCGCCTTTTTCTATGGAATGGGCGGAGTATATTTGATTTATCTGGCATATAGGATGTACACAGAACAGATGGCAGCAGGTGGGATGGAACCTGGAGTGCTCATTGCGACAGTGGCATTATTTGGCATAGCAGGAGCTGCACTTCTTATTTTTGCAATCTGGGTAGGCAAAAAGAGCGAGGATAAAGAGAAGAAAAATGACGAAGATGAAATATAAACGCAGATTTTTGGCGAGTAAAAGAGAATGGTAAGAAAAAGGAGTGTCACAAAATTCGTTGGTAAGATACCAATAGATTTTGTGACACTCCTTTTTGACTTAACATAGATTTATAAAAAAGTTTTAAAGTAATTGCATTGTGCGTCGTTGCATAGTGTACCGGTTTCATTGCGCATGTCTAAGTGGAAGACGTGTTGCAAAGGATTTGAATCATCACCATATAATTTGTAGGTATAAGAAACCTGGAGTTCCTTCAGCTTCTTTTCAAACTCTTCTGTTTGATCTTTTAGGAAATCCTCGTTTGCTGTCATGATGTAGCAAGGCGGGAAGTTCTTATCAACAAAGTGAATAGGACTTACACTATAAAGTTCTTCTTCGATGCCCTTTCGTGGCAAAATATCCTTTTTGATTTGAAGTAGTACACCAGCACGTTCTGTACTTAAATTATAAACACCACAATTTAATGCAACTGCTTTTGGACAGAAATTTTCTGGTGGATTAAAACTGTAGTTGGCTGCATAAGCAGGAGTGGTACACATAATGCAAAACAGGCTTAAAATATGTGCGCCAGCGGAATCGCCAACTGCAAAAATATTATCAGTGTCGAATTCGAAGGTCTTGGCATTCTTTAGTACCCAGTGGAAGACGTTGTTTGTATCTTCTAGGTGAGCAGGAAATTTATGCTTTGGAGCAAGGCGGTAGGAAAAATTCACAACGGCAAAACCGCGTTGTGCCAAACTCATGCAATAATATTGGTATAAGTCCTTGTCACCATATATCCATGCACCACCGTGTACACTGACGATAACCGGTAATTTTCCAGTGACATTTTTCGGACGGTATACATCAAGGACATTCATCTTATTCGGACCATAAGAAAGATTATCTACACGCAAAACGTCTGCCGGTGAAGTGAGTCCGGCATCTCTTTTTTTATCTGATTTACGTGTGCCGTGGCATATCAAAAAGGTTTTTAATGACATGGTTTTCCTCCGATTGTTTTTTTAAAATTAGCAACTATTCAGAGCATCGTTCGCAGAAACACCTTGGCTTTAAATAGTTACTAAAATTATATAATTTTAACAGAGGTTTGGCAATATACCGGGTAAAATACATTGAAGAAATGGACAAAATACTGTAAAATATTCGTATATAATTACTCATTAGGAGGAAGGGTTTATGAAGAGAATTGGGTTATTAACAAGCGGCGGTGACTGCCAGGCGTTAAATGCAGCAATGCGTGGTGTAGTAAAGGGTTTAAGTGCGAATTTAGATGATCTTGAAGTATACGGTTTTCATAACGGATATAAAGGGTTGATATATGGGGACTATCACCTTTTGACATCCAAGGACTTTTCCGGAATTTTGACAAAAGGCGGCACGATTTTGGGGTCTTCGCGTCAGCCATTTAAGCTTATGAGAGTACCGGATGAAAACGGTTTAGATAAAGTTGCGGCAATGAAGCATACTTATCATAAATTGAACTTAGACTGTCTTGTTATCCTCGGTGGTAATGGTACACAAAAGACAGCAAATCTTTTAAGAGAAGAAGGGTTGAATATTATCCACTTGCCAAAGACGATTGATAATGATATTTATGGTACAGATGTGACATTTGGCTTCCAGAGTGCAATTGATATTGCAACGGATGTAATCGACTGTATTCATACGACAGCAGATTCCCATAACCGTATATTCATTGTAGAGGTAATGGGACATAAAGTAGGTTGGTTGACTTTATATGCAGGTATTGCCAGTGGTGCGGATATCATTCTTTTACCAGAGATACCATACGATATTAAGAAAATCACAGATGCGATTGACAAACGAAGCAAAGCGGGAAAAGGATTCACGATTCTTGCGGTAGCGGAAGGTGCTATTTCAAAAGAAGATGCAAAACTTTCTAAGAAAGAATACAAAGAAAAGCTTGCAAAACGTAAGTATCCTTCTGTATCATATGAAGTTGCAGCAGAGATTGAAAAAGTAACTGGGGCAGAGGTGCGTGTAACAGTACCTGGTCACATGCAGCGTGGCGGCAGCCCATGTCCATATGACCGTGTGCTTTGTACCAGATTAGGTGCAGCAGCGGCAAAAGCAATCATGGATAATGACTATGGCCACATGATTGGTATGGTTAATGGCGAAACCAAGCGAGTTCCGTTGAAAGATGTAGCGGGCAAGCTTAAAATGGTAGAGCCGGATTGCCAGATGATTAAAGAAGCCAAACGAATTGGAATTAGTTTTGGAGATTAATTAGGAGTTAAAGAATGTCTTATACGGCGTTATATCGTAAGTTTCGTCCGTCCGAATTTGAAGATGTAAAAGGACAGGACCATATTGTAACCACATTAAAAAATCAGATAAAAGCAGATAGAATCGGACATGCGTATTTGTTCTGCGGTACCAGAGGGACTGGTAAAACGACTATTGCTAAAATTTTTGCAAAAGCTGTGAACTGCGAGCATCCGGTGGATGGAAGCCCTTGCGGTGAGTGTGAGGTCTGTAAAGCGATTGCTGCGGGCAATTCCATGAATGTAATAGAAATAGATGCGGCATCTAACAATGGCGTGGATAATATCCGTCAGATTCGAGAAGAAGTAGAGTATCGACCGACTGAAGGTAAGTACAAGGTCTATATCATAGACGAGGTGCATATGCTTTCTATTGGAGCATTTAATGCATTGTTAAAGACCTTGGAAGAACCGCCATCATATGTTATTTTTATTTTGGCGACGACAGAAGCGCATAAGATACCGATTACAATTTTATCACGTTGTCAGCGATACGATTTTCGTAGGATTTCCATCGATACCATCGCAGGACGATTGAATGAATTGATGGAAAAAGAGCAGATTAACGTAGAGGATAGAGCAATTCGTTATGTGGCGAAAGTGGCAGATGGTTCTATGCGAGATGCGTTAAGCCTTTTGGATCAGTGTATTGCTTTTTATCTGGGACAGGATTTGACTTATGAGAAAGTATTAGAGACATTAGGGGCAGTAGATACAGAAGTATTCAGCCAGCTTTTGCGTCAGATTATCGATAAAGATGTAGTGGGTGCCATTTCAAGTATTGATGAGCTGGTTGTAGAAGGCAGAGAACTGGGGCAGTTTGTTACAGATTTTGCGTGGTACATGCGCAACTTGCTTTTATTGCAGAGTTCTGATAATATGGAAGACGTTTTAGAGGTATCATCAGAGAATCTGGCATTGTTGAAAGAAGAAGCGGCGATGGTAGAAGCAGAAGTATTGATGCGCTATATCCGTATTTTCTCGGAACTTGCGAATCAGATGAAGTATGCCAGCCAGAAGCGTATTATGCTTGAGATTGCAGTGATAAAGCTTTGCAGACCACAGATGGAAGATGATTACAGTTCCATCATTGACAGGGTAGAAAGTCTCGAAAAGAAATTGGAAAAAGGTGTGGTAGCTGTGGCACCGCAAAATGCCAGGCAAAGCGTAGAAGTGCAAACTGCGGAAGTAGAAAAAGCGCCTTTACCGAAAGCGATTCCGGAAGATATTCAACAGGTCATAAGGAACTGGAAAGGAATTCTGTCGGGATTAACGGGACTTAGTAGAACGTACTATAATAAAGCGTTACCATCCCTTGGACCAGAAGATAGCTTGATGCTGGTTTTTGAAGATCCGAATGCCTATGCTTACATCGCAGAGAATCGTTCGGAGTGTCAGGATTTCTTAAAGCGTGCAATCGCAGAGCGAATAGGAAAAGAAGTGCAGGTTCAGGTGAAGCAGAACGAAAGTGGTCAGGCAAGTGATGCGGTTTATCCGGATTTGCGCCAGTTAATCAATTTTGATATTGAGGAAGATGATTTTTAATACAAGTGTGAATGGAACATTTGATTAAGATAGAATATTAGCAAGAAAACAAGGAGGACGAATATGGCAAAAAGAGGAGGATTTCCAGGCGGAATGGGTATGCCGGGAAATATGAATAATCTGATGAAGCAGGCACAGCGTATGCAGCGTCAGATGGAAGAAGCGCAGAAAGAATTAGAAGAAAAAGAAGTGACTATCACTTCTGGTGGCGGTGCTGTTGAGATTACAGTAACAGGTAAACATGAGATTAAAGCATTGAAGTTGAATCCGGAAGTAGTAGATCCAGATGATGTAGAGATGTTAGAAGATTTAATCGTGGCAGCAGCGAACGAAGCTTTCCGTAAATTAGAAGAGGAAAGCCAGAGCCAGATGGCAAAACTTACCGGCGGCATGGGCGGTATGTTCTAAATAAAATTAAGATAAGGTGTTTCGACAAAAGAAATATATGTCGGGGCACCTTATTTTAATTTGTGAGAACTTTTTGCGGAGAAATGTGAGCATGTTATGCTGAATGTTATTTTGGCATGCTGAAGAATGGGTGTTTTTTGTGTGAATTACCAAGGGATATTTGCATGGGGGAAGGTTTTTTGTGAGATTATACATGGTTTGTGGACGAAAACCGCTGAAAAAACGGTTGTAAAGTAACAATTTTCCATATAATCAAAACATGGTGCTATGTAGTCTCAAAACATAGTATTATATAATATTTCTAGAAACGGAGGGCATATAATTGAAGTTAAAATCAGGATTATATGAGACTGAAAATTATCACTGTCTGGGTAATCTAAACAACGATAATGTGGACCTGCGGTTGATATATTGTGGATATGAGGATTGTGAAGCAGGACATCGATACGGTCCGAACAGGCGCGAGGCATATGTGCTTCATGTAGTGGTTAAAGGAAAAGGTAAGTTGGAAATTGGCACAAAAGTATATTGCTTGACAGAGGGAGATGCCTTTTTACTAAAGCCGAATGAAGAAGCGTGGTATACCGCTGACAGCGTGGAGCCATGGACTTACATGTGGATTGGTTTTCAGGGAATGAAAGCAGGTGAGTGTGTAGTAAATGCTGGGTTTGATAATGATAATCATGTGATTCGTGGCGTAAATCATGAGATTCTGCTGGGCTATGTTATGGAGATGCTGAAAGCTCATAGTTTATCGTATGGAAATAGTTTGCGGAGATGTGCATATTTGCAAATGTTTTTTGCGGAGTTGATTGAGCAGTATCAGCAGAGTGTACAGGGAATTGAGAGTCTGGAAAATATACCAAGTGCAGAGCAGGTAAAGCGTTTAATGATTTATATAGCGGAACATTATAATGAAAAGATTCGCATTAATGAGGTGGCTCATGAAATGGGAATAAATCGTTGTTATTTATCTAGCGCATTTAAACGTTTGACGGGGTGTTCGCCTACAGAGTATTTAATACAGGTTCGTATGGAAAAAGCAAAATCATTGCTAACTAAGACAAACTATTCCATTAGTCGAATTGCCTCGGAAGTAGGATATTCAGATCAGCTGGCATTTTCTAGAATGTTTAAAAAGCGATTTGGCGAGAGTCCGAAAAAGTATCGGGAAGACATCGAACAGCTTGTTATTTATAACCAAAAAGTGACATCAGAGGATGCACTTTTATAATAAAGGAGGAAAATATTTATGA
>JAFYQA010000206.1 GCA_017547315.1 Roseburia sp.
AGCAGTTCTACAGGGATGATTTTTGAAGTGCGCTCGGGAGTCAGTCAGAGGAAAAGGATGCTGTGTTGGCAGTATTAAGTATTCTGATTCGTAGGACACGCGTTACGTGTATTGAGGGGAAATCGTAAGATTTTTAATAGAGTGGAACCGCGGATATATTCGTCTCTAGTTGGAAGAATATAGTCGTGGCTTTTTTTATATGAATTGAGAGAGTGCGAAGCACATTTTTGTTACTCTGTAATATGCTTGGTCTATGAAAAGGGAAAGGGAGAGAACCATGGAAAATAAATTTAAATTTTTTAATTCATTAACAAGAACTGTGGAGACAGTGATTCCACATGAAGAAGGTAAGATTGGTATGTATACCTGTGGACCTACTGTATATCATTTTGCTCATATCGGTAACTTAAGAAGCTACATCATGGAAGACGTATTAGAAAAAGCATTGCGCTATGTTGGCTATGATGTAAAACGTGTTATGAATATTACAGACGTAGGACATTTATCTTCAGATGCGGATACAGGCGAAGATAAAATGTTAAAAGGTGCACAGCGTGAAAATAAGACTGTTATGGAGATTGCAAAGTTCTATACAGATGCATTTTTTGCAGATTGTGCAGCTTTAAATATCAAGACTCCGGATGTAGTAGAACCAGCTACAAATTGTATTCCAGAGTTTATCGAAATGGTAGAAGGACTTTTAGAAAAAGGTTATGCATACCTCGCTGGTGGTAATGTGTACTTTGATACTTCTAAATTGAGTGAGTATTTTGTGTTCTCATCACAGGCAGAGTTAGAGACATTTGTAGGTGTGCGTGATGATGTAGAAGAAGATACTAATAAGAGAAATAAAAACGACTTCGTACTTTGGTTTACAAAATCCAAATTTGAAGATCAGGCACTCAAATGGGAAAGCCCATGGGGCGTTGGTTACCCAGGCTGGCATATTGAATGTTCTTGCATCGGTATCAAACATTTAGGTGAATATATGGATATTCACTGTGGCGGTGTTGACAATATGTTCCCACACCATACCAACGAGATTGCACAGTCAGAAAGCTACCTTGGACACAAATGGTGCCCATACTGGTTACATGTACAGCATTTAAATGACAGACAGGGTAAGATGAGCAAATCCAAAGGTGATTTCTTAACCGTATCCCTTTTAAAAGAAAAAGGATACAATCCATTGGTTTACCGTTTATTCTGTTTACAGTCACATTACAGAAAACCATTAGAGTTTACATTTGAGAACCTGGACAATACTGCAGCAGCTTACAATAAGTTAGTAAAACGTATTGCCGGTTTGAAAGCAGAAGGTGCTGTGGATGAATCTGTTTTTGCAGAATACAAAGCAAAATTCGAAGATGCTATTAGTAATGATATGAATACTTCTATGGCAATTACGGTATTATACGATTTATTAAAAGCAGATACAAACGATGCTACAAAGCTTGCACTTATCAAAGATTTTGATAATGTACTTTCTTTGGATTTAACAGTTGCACCAGCAGAAGAAGCAAAACCAGAAGTAGATACTGAATTAGAAGCATTTGTACTTGCAAAAATCGAAGAACGTAAGGCAGCAAAAAAAGCAAAAGATTTTGCGACAGCGGATGCAATTCGTGATGAATTGCTTGCAAAAGGTGTAGTGATTAAAGATACCCGTGAAGGTGTTGTATGGCATGTAGAGGCGTAGAAGTAGTTTTTGACGCCGGATTTTTAAGGAGAGATGATATTGATACAAAAAGGAATCGATTCTTATTTAAAAGAGCAATTTGACATTCCAGATGTGGATGTGAGGACGTATTCGCCACTCACACTAGCATATATCGGGGATGGTATTTATGATTTAGTCATCCGTTCTCTGGTAGTTGCAAAAGGCAATACCAGAGCCGGAGAATTACATAAGCGCACTAGCCAGATTGTAAAAGCAAAAACACAGGCCCAGATGATAGAAGCCATTCTTCCAATGTTGTCAGAAGAGGAAATGGACATTTATCGCCGCGGGCGTAATGCGAAGTCACCAACGATGGCGAAAAATGCTACGATGGCGGATTATCGCAAAGCAACTGGTTTTGAGGCACTGATGGGCTATCTGTATTTGAAGGATGAATTTGTGCGAATGGTTGAATTAGTGAAGGCCGGCATCGAAGCTATGGAATTGAAGTTGTAAGATGTAGATAGTTATATAAGTGCCAGAAACTGTTAGTAATGGATGAGTAGTGATTTTTGAGGAGATTTTATGGGATACGAAGAACTGAAAATAGAAGGAAGGAATGCTGTATTGGAAGCATTTCGTTCAGGAAAGACCATAGATAAACTGTTCGTACTGGATGGTTGTCAGGATGGTCCGGTGCGTACAATTGTCAGAGAGGCAAGAAAGTACGATACAATTATTAATTTTGTAGAAAAAGAACGTCTTGACCAGCTTTCAGAGACAAAAAAGCATCAGGGTGTGATTGCAGTTGCAGCAGCATATACTTATGCTGAAGTAGAAGATATTTTAAAGAAAGCAGAAGAAAAAGGCGAGCCGCCATTTATCTTCTTGTTAGATAATATTGAAGATCCGCATAACTTGGGTGCGATTATCCGTACAGCAAACCTTGCGGGAGCACATGGAGTTATCATTCCAAAACGTCGTGCAGTAGGATTGACAGCTACTGTTGCGAAAACATCTGCAGGTGCGATTAACTATACTCCGGTAGCGAAGGTGACCAATATTTCTACTACGATTAAAGAGTTGAAAGAAAAAGGAATGTGGTTTGTATGTGCTGATATGGGCGGCACAGAGATGTACAAACTGGATCTGAAGGGACCAATCGGTCTTGTTATCGGAAATGAAGGCGAAGGCGTAAGTAAATTGGTTCGTGAGAATTGCGACTTTATCGCATCTATTCCGATGAAGGGTGATATCGATTCATTAAATGCTTCTGTAGCAGCAGGAGTACTTGCTTATGAGATTGTAAGACAGAGATTGCAGTAGAAGAGATAAAAGTATTGCTTGTGAAATGGCAGGCAATACTTTTCGTTTATTACAGTATTGTTGTATTAGTCACAGGGTGGTTACTTATAGAAGAGAGGAAAAACAGTTGGAAAAATATCAAAATCTGACAGATGAGGAGTTAATTGAACAGTTACGTATCGGAGATGAGAAAATCATGGATTTCATTTTGGATAAGTATAAGCCTTTGGTTCGAAAAAAGACAAATGCGATGTACTTAATCGGTGGAGATACGGATGATTTGATTCAGGAGGGGATGATTGGGCTTTTTAAGGCTATTCGTGATTATAATAGCGAGAAAGAAAGTTCCTTTTTTCATTTCGCAGATCTTTGCATTAGTCGCCAATTGTATACGGCAGTAGAGGCCTCGAATCGAAAAAAACATGCCCCGTTGAATTCCTATATTTCCCTATACTCTGGAACGAATGAGGATGGAGTGGTTTTGGCAGATGCGTTGATAGCCACAGTAGCAGATAATCCTGAGCAGATGATGATCGATCAGGAGAATATGGTGTTGTTTTTGGATAGGATAAAAGGGCGTTTAAGTAAAATGGAATGTCAGGTATTAGATTACTATTTATCAGGTCTGAATTATCAGCAGATTGCAGAGGAGATGAAGAAGAGTCCGAAAGCAATTGATAATGCTTTACAGAGAATCAAGACAAAAATTCGAAGTGTATGAGTTGGAGTCGAGACTGAAAACGTTTCTAAAAATGAAAGCGCTTACAAAATGAAAACGTTATCAAAATGCGAAAATGGTAAAAAAGACTGATAATATGTTAAATATGCACAAAAAATATTTAAAAAAATTGTGAAGTTTGTGAACACTTTCCGTGAGGGATGTGGTAATATAATTTTTGTAAAAACCCCCCAATACATTATATATAGTTTTTACTATACCCCATAGTAAAAATACCTTCTCCTAAAAAGGCAGCGATTCGTAAGCTGTCTTTTTTACTGTCTATGCACATAGTACTTTAATCCTATTGGAATTATGCGAAAAATAGAATAGCATATAAAAGTAGAATTTTACAAAAAGAATAAATCCTCTGCTCACTAGAAGTTCATTCAGCAGGCAGAGCTGCATTTTTCGACGGAAAACAAGGAGGATTACGGATATGGATAAGAAGATAACAGGTATTGTAGGATATCTTACATGGATCGGCTGGTTGATTGCTTTTTTAGCAGGTGACAGAGAAGGCGCAAAGTTTCATTTGAATCAGTCGTTAGTATTATTGATTGCAAATCTTATTAATTCTATTCTTTCGGCAATTGATGTACCATTTATTCCTGGAATTTTAGGATTGGTATTGACGGTATTTTGGATTCTTGGATTGGTTTATGCCATCAAGGAAGAAGAAAAAGAGTTGCCGATTGTGGGTGCATTTAAAATATTGAATTAGTATAAAGGAAGGAACTGGTGTAATGCCAGTTCTTTTTTGTGTGATATGCAAATAGGGGGTAAAAAAAGAAAAACCCTTGAAAATCAAGGGTTTAAGTAAGCTGATAACGGGAATCGAACCCGTGACCTCCACCTTACCAAGGTGACGCTCTACCGACTGAGCCATATCAGCATTTGTGCATCAACACCTAAACTAATATACTATAAGAAACTCGAAATGTCAACTTTTTTTCGCTTGACGAAGATGCTTTTATTGAATATTATAAAATTGTGACTAAAGTATCATTTTTGTAATATTTTGATGATAGATAAGAAAAAGCGTAAAGGAGAAGGTTATGCTCTTACGATATTTAATGTTACTTGCAGTGGGATTTGGTTTAGCTATGATTATATTCTGGTCACGGAAGCCTGCGTCACAGAATTTGAAATGGTTGTTGTTGACGGTGTCAGGTGTTACTGTGAGTATGTTATTGTATTATCTGGAAATGTGTGACACAAACATTGGATTTATGCAGACGGTACATAATTTATCCTATGTATTTAAATCGTATACGTTGATGGCGTTTGGAATGTTTTTGTATCATTATTGTGATATTAAGGTACGGAAGTCTACGCTTTACGGTGTTATGATATGTACTATGATATTATCTGTGATAATGTCATTGAATAATTTGCATGGATTAGTATATAGTGCAGTGGGGATTGGAACGGATTTTGTTGTTCCGTATCTGATTTTAGAACCACACATATTGTATTATGTGTTTGCATGCGGTATATGGGCGTTGATGATCCTAAGTGTGGTTATGATTGCAAAGCGTATGCCGGGAAGTCGCGGATTACAGCGTAAGAGGTATATGTTATTTATAGCAGTGATGCTATTACCTGCATCCGGTTTGATTTTACAGGATGTATTTGGATATAATCGGGTGGACTATGTAAATATAGATTTTATGCTCTGCCTGATTCTGCTCTTAATTCTGACGAAGCGATATGGGCTTTTGAATACGGTTGTTCTTGCAAAAGAGAACATTATGGACAATACAAAAGAAGGTCTATTGGTTGTCGACACGGAATATAATGTCCTTTATGCCAATGATACAGTGAAGAATCGTTATCCGTCTATTATGAATCTTGAGACTGAGCGGGAGAGAGACGCTCTGATTCAGTTGATAAAAGATGGAGAAGGTGTATTTAAAAAGGATGGCTTTTATGTAGAAATCAGAGTTTCGGAGTTACGGGAAGAGAATACACTTAGAGGATATCTGGTGTGGACATTTGATATGTCTTTCCTGAATGAGTATACGAATGAGATTTTGCAATTGAAGGATGAGGCAGAAAAAGCAAACCAAGCAAAGACTACATTTCTTGCAAATATGTCACATGAAATTCGTACGCCGATGAATGCAATTTTAGGTTTTTCGGAGTTGATTTTGCAGCAGAAAGCAAATCCAACGTTGACACAGGAATATGCATTTGATATTAGACGTTCTGCGAAAAATTTATTACATATTGTAAATGATGTGCTGGATATTTCAAAAATTGAAGCCGGTAAAATGGAGATTGTTTCGGAAGTTTATTATACGCAGCGACTTTTAGAAGATGTAAGCATGGTGATTGCGAATCAGGCAAAGGAAAAAGGCTTGAAATATCAGGCGGTGATTGAGCCGTCGCTTCCATACCGTATGAAAGGTGCAGTGTCATCGATTCGTGAAATCATGATAAATATCATGAATAATGCAGTGAAATATACAAATGAGGGAGAAGTTTCTTTACACGTATACTGCAAGTGGAGAACGGAAAAGCAGATTCAATTAGAAATTGTGGCAGAGGATACCGGCATTGGTATGAGAGAAAAAGATGTGAAGACGATTTTTGATAAGTTTTCACAATATGATACCAAAGCAAATTGTAATGTCGAAGGAACTGGACTTGGAATGGCCATTGTAAAAGGCTTGGTAGAGCAGATGGATGGAGACATTCATGTGGAAAGTGAGTACGGAAAAGGGACAAAGATTACAATTTGCCTGACACAGGAAATTATTGATGAGCGTCCGGTTGGCGATATTAATTTAAGCCTCAAAGGCACCGAGGAAAAAGAATTTAATCAGGCGTTTATTACTACTGCAAAAATATTGATTGTAGATGATAATGAGATTAATTTAAAAGTGACAGCAGGACTTTTACAGAAGTATGATATTGAAGCCGATATTGCGGATAGTGGTTATGTAGCGATTGATGCGATTCGTGAAAAAGATTATGATTTGATTTTTATGGACCACATGATGCCGGGAATGGATGGAGTAGAGACCATGCTCCGTATCCGTGAGATGGATAAGGGCAAACATGGAACATTACCGATTGTTGCACTTACTGCGAATGCAATCGTGGGTGTGAAAGAAGACATGTTGATGCTGGGATTTGACGGTTATCTGGCAAAACCAGTGGATATTCGTAAGATGGAACGCATATTATTAGATTTTATTCCAAAGAATAAGATATCTTATGTGAATGCGAATGTTGTGGATATGTCGGTTCCGGAAGTGGATATGGGAGAAAAGTCAGAGACAGATGTACTACAGCATATGGATGTGGCACTTGGTATCCAAAATTGTGGTGGCACATTGGATGATTATTATCAGGTAATGGATGTTGTCTTAAAATATGGTGAAAAACGACTGACGAAACTCAGAAAGTTTGTAACTGAAAAGGATTATTTGAACTACACGATTGATGTACATGCATTAAAGAGTACGGCTTTTAACATTGGTGCTACCGAGTTAAGTGAGATGGCATTAGAGCACGAAGAGGCAGGAAAAACAGGTGACTTTGATTTTATCGAAGCGAATGCGGAAGTATTACTGACACTGTATGAAACTGTCTTAAGAGAGATTGCAACAGTTCGTAGAAAAGAAATGTCGGAAAGTCTGCAGGATGTTGAAAACAGTGATGTTACAGGGCAGACAATAGATAACACGGAAAATACAGAAACTTCAGAGGGCTGTGAAATAACACAGGCAAAAGGAAGTTTGACGGATGATAAATTACGTGAACTATTGGGGAATGTTATTCATATGCTTGATGACTTTGAAACCGATAAAGCCAAGGATATTTTGCGTGAAGTGATAAGTGGAGTAAATATAGTGTAAATATAAACTGGGGAAGAGTGCTACATTTAGGATTTCTTTTGCGTACTTAGCAGAAAGAAATCCTAAATGTAGCACTCTTCCTCAGTTTTGGTACTCTAAAAAATTCTTTAGAAAATCTTTTGATTTTTATGAAAGCTTTCTTTAGAATTAAGGGATATGATAATTGTGGAGGTAAGGATATGGAACCATTAAAGAATGAAGAATATCACATTTTAGTTGTGGAAGATGATAAAGAAATCAGAGATGGAATCGAGATTTTCTTGAAAGGACAGGGATATCAGGTACATAAGGCAGCAGACGGCATGGAAGGCCTGTCAGTAATCGAAAGTAATGAGATTCATTTGGCAATCGTAGATATTATGATGCCACGTATGGATGGTGTGACAATGACTATGAAATTGCGTGAAAATTATGATTTTCCAGTGATTATGCTTTCGGCAAAATCAGAAGAGACGGACAAAGTAATTGGATTAAATATCGGTGCAGACGATTACGTGACGAAACCATTTACGCCATTAGAGCTCATGGCGAGAGTGAATTCACAGTTACGCAGATATTTGCGCTTTTCTAATAAGAATGGTGCAAGTGTAAAATCAGATCGTGTATATGTCATCGGCGGACTGGAACTGAATGAAGATACGGTAGAATTTTCGGTAGACGGCAGTCCGGTGAAACTGACACCGATTGAATTTAAGATTTTAGCGTTGTTAATGCGCAATGCAGGAAGGGTATTTTCTTCCGAAGAGATTTACGAGCGTGTCTGGAATGAAAAAGCGATTAATACGGATACGATTATGGTACATGTGAGAAACATTCGGGATAAAATCGAGATTAACCCGAAGGAACCAAAATATTTAAAGGTGGTGTGGGGAGTTGGATACAAAATTGAAAAACAGTAAAAAAATCAGATTAATCATTACAATATGCGCGTTGATGGTACTGACAATCGTCAATGTACTTTATTTCCCGATGGTAGGAAGTCAGGCTTTGGGCCGTTACTCGGAGGAAATGACTGAGAGTAAAGAAATTAATACTGACTTGTTACAGTCGCTTTATCAAGGAGCACTGGTCATGTATTATGAACAGACATTAAAGAGTTCAGAAGAAACAATTGAACCGCTAGAATTGTTTGTGAAAAAGGAAATGCTAAATGAGGAACAGAGGGTAGGTTTGGAAGAAAATTTTGGTTACACATACGGTAACTGGGAGCGTAACTTTGAAACATACCGTTATGCGATTGATTACTATGCGACGAATGGCAAAATCAGTGAATCTAATACAACGCAGGATTTGACGAAACTTTTGCCGGAAAGAACGGGTGTGACAAATGTATTGATTGATGCGGTGGCAAAGCCTTATCAGGATTTGTGGGTCATGGACTTCGATGAATTGGGCCAGATGACAGTACGTGTGATTAAAACCAGTGATATTTCAGAAAATATGCTTGTGAAAACTTTGAAACAGGTAGAGAATGACTGGGGGCTTATAGGGCAAATTGATAATCATGTAGAATTCGAGAATCCGGCTACTGTGGTAAACAGAGTGCATGATTTTACGGTTGTTTATGGTATCTCAGAGGAATACACAGGAGATGGCATTATGAAGGATAGTGTGTACTACCTGACTAATTTCTACGCGTTTATCGAATTGTATGCCGGACCGGCATTTTTTATCAGTGTACTGGTATTGGCGGTGTTAGCGTTGGTTATGACAAGTCCTAGAATTTGGAAAGACATTATGCCGGAGCGCATTGTATCAGGTCAGAAAAAGAAGTGGTTTCTTTTTGAACCGGCAGTATTTGGTATTTGTATTTTTAGCGGTTGGTACAGATGGTATTGTAATGCTATTTATCAGGTAGCAAATAGGGATTTGAAGAGTTTCAGTTATGTGATAGAGGATATAAAATGGGTGTCATTACTTCGTTATAGCGATGTGATTTTCTTAACATTTGCATCGTTCGTGGTAATTTATATGATTTTTACAGCACTCTGCCCGGTATTCTATTTGGGAATAAAAGAGTATATCAGACAGTACAGCTTCATCTATCAGATTTTCCCAACTATGAAAAAATGGTGGCAGAAGTTTAAGGACGAAATTAATCAGTTTAATTTTGAAGACGATGGAACACAGTTGATATTAAAACTGATGATTGGCAATTTTGTCATTGTGGCAATTATGTGCTGTATGTGGTTTGTTGGCGCGGTGTTGGCAGTTCTCTATAATGTTATTTTGTTTTTTATGCTGGAGAACAAATATGACAAGATAGTAAAGGACTATCAGGAACTTCGCAAGGGTACAAGACGTATTGCAGAGGGGGATTTGAATACCATAATTACGGAAGACATCGGTGTGTTTGAACCATTGAAAGAAGATTTGACGCAGATTCGTGACGGTTTCAAAAAGGCAGTCGATGAAGAAATGAAGAGTCAGCGTATGAAGACAGAATTGATTACGAATGTCTCACATGATTTGAAGACCCCACTTACGGCAATTACCACTTATGTGGAACTCTTAAAAAAAGATGATATTACTGAGGAAGAGCGCAAAGAGTATGTAGATACCTTAGACCGCAAGTCACAGCGTTTAAAAGTGTTGATTGAAGACTTGTTTGAAGTGAGTAAGGCAAGCAGTAATAATATTACATTAAATTTGATGAACGTAGATATTGTGAAGCTTATGAAACAGGTTGTGGTCGAGCATAAAGAAAAATACGACGAAGCAGGACTGCAGCTTCACTGGCGTGTTCCAGAAGAAAAAGTGGAATTGCTGCTGGATAGTCAGAAAACGTATCGTATTTTTGAAAATCTCTTTTCGAATATTCAGAAATATGCAATGCCGCACAGCCGTGTATACATTGATGTAACGCACGAAGACGGGCAGGTAAGCGTTGTGGTGAAGAATATGTCTGCTGAACCGTTAAATGTGGTAGGAGAAGAGCTTACAGAGCGTTTCGTAAGAGGAGATGCTTCACGTAACACAGAAGGCTCAGGTCTTGGTCTTGCAATCGCGAAAAATTTTACAGAAGCACAGAAGGGGAGCTTTGAAGTCTGTGTGGATGGCGATTTATTTAAAACGACATTAATTTGGAAGAAATAGGTGTTAATAGGAAATCCCCGGCCGGTTTGGTCGGGGATTTTTGATCTTACTGTTTATTTTTCATATTCGCACGTTTTCTTAAGGTTGGGTCAAGGATACGTTTTCTGATACGTAAGCTTTCTGGTGTAACCTCAAGTAATTCATCTACATCGATGAAGTCTAATGCCTGTTCCAAACTCAAAATACGAGGTGGTACAAGTGTTAAAGCCTCATCTGCAGAAGAAGAACGTGTATTGGTCAAATGTTTCTTTTTACAAACGTTCAACTCGATATCTTCGTTACGTGAGCAGGAACCGATAACCATACCTGAGTAAACTTTCTGACCAGGTCCGATGAATAAAGTACCACGATCTTGTGCAGAGAATAAACCATAAGTTACGGATTCGCCAGATTCGTAAGCGATAAGAGAACCAAGCTGACGGTAAGTGATGTCGCCACGGTAGCTGTCATAGCCATTGAAAATGGTATTGATGATACCATTACCCTTTGTATCAGTTAAGAACTCGCCACGGTAGCCGATTAAGCCACGGGATGGGATATTGAACTCTAAACGAGTATAACCGCCTGCGATTGGTTTCATATTTAACATC
Source organism: Roseburia sp. (assembly GCA_017547315.1). The sequence goes on from JAFYQA010000206.1 coordinate 11,239, forward strand.
TCGCCTTTTCGCTGGCTTAATTTATCAATAACAGTTCCAGTGAACTCATCTGGAACATCTACATAAGCCAATTCCATTGGTTCTAATCTTTTTCCATTTTCATCTGTACGATAGAGAACTTCTGCTTTACTTACAGCAAATTCATAACCTTCACGACGCATGTTCTCGATTAAAACAGATAAATGTAATTCTCCACGACCGGAAACTTTGTAGCTGTCTGGGCTATCAGTCTCTTCGACACGGAGAGAAACGTCTGTGTTTAATTCACGGAAAAGACGGTCTCTTAAGTGACGGGAAGTAATGTATTTTCCTTCCTGACCTGCTAATGGACTGTCATTTACGATAAAGTTCATTGACAGAGTCGGCTCAGAAATTTTCTGGAAAGGAATTGCTTCCGGATTCTCTGTAGCGCAGATTGTATCACCGATGTGAATATCTGTGATACCAGAGATGGCTACGATAGAACCGATGCCTGCTTCTGTTACGTCTACTTTATTTAAGCCGTCAAATTCATACAATTTGCTGATACGGACTTTTTTCTTTTTGTCAGGATCGTGGTGGTTCACTACTACGGCTTCCTGATTCATTTTGATGGTACCATTTTCTACTTTACCGATACCAATACGTCCAACATATTCGTTGTAGTCGATGGTAGAGATAAGTACCTGTGTGTTGGCTTCCGGATCACCTTCTGGTGCAGGAATGTAATCGATGATGGTTTCGAATAAAGGAACCATATCTTTTCTGTTATTAACCAGATCCATGATTTCACGTACCGCATAACCATCTCTTGCAGAAGCAAAAAGGAATGGACAGTCTAACTGCTCATCTGAAGCATCAAGGTCTAAGAATAATTCTAAAACTTCATCTACTACTTCGTTTGGACGTGCTTCCGGACGGTCGATTTTGTTTACACAAACGATAACCGGCAGCGCTAATTCTAAAGCTTTCATTAATACGAATTTAGTCTGTGGCATAACGCCTTCGAATGCATCTACTACTAAGATAACACCATTTACCATCTTAAGGACACGTTCTACTTCACCGCCGAAGTCAGCGTGACCTGGGGTATCGATAACGTTGATTTTAGTTCCTTTGTATGTGATAGCAGTATTTTTGGCGAGAATGGTGATACCACGCTCTTTTTCAATGTCATTGGAATCCATGACACGTTCTTCCACTACCTGATTCTCACGGAAT
>JAFYQA010000207.1 GCA_017547315.1 Roseburia sp.
GACTCATTTTTTCTCCTTTCTTCACATATATTAAACTGACGAAAGAAACACTCCGAGGTTTCATTGAATAACGAATTAAAAAAACACCCAATTATTAGTGGTGCATTACTTTTAACAACCGCCGGCATCCTCACACGCCTTATCGGTTTCTTCTATAAAATATTTTTATCCAGAGAAGTAGGGGCAGAAGGTATGGGAATCTATCAGCTGATTTTCCCTATTACCGGTATTTGCTTTTCACTGACCTCTGCCGGTATTCAGACTTCCCTTTCCCGTTATGTGTCAAAGTCTTTGGGGATGAATAAACCGAATGACGCTAAATCATATCTGCAAATCGGTCTTTTTATCTCTGTTACGCTCTCTCTTATAACTGGAACTGCACTTTTTACCTATGCAGATTTTATAGCTAATATATGCTTAGGCGAACCAAGATGTGCTTCGCTGCTTAAAATCATTTCCTTTGCTTATGTACCGTGCGCGATTCATGCTTGTTTCAATGGATATTTTTATGCCCAAAAAAAGACTGCCATTCCCGCAGTCTCACAATTATTAGAACAGTTGGTACGAGTAGGAAGTGTTTATCTGATTGACCAAATTCTTGCTAGTCAGGGAAAAAATATCACTATTTCGCTGGCTGTTACCGGTCTGGTATTCGGTGAAATTGCAGGTATGCTACTATCGTTAAGTTTTTCTGGCATCCGCTTTAACCTGACTCCCAAATTCTCTTATGGAAAAGAATTGCTCTCTATGGCAGTCCCACTTACTGCCACCAGACTAATCATCAATCTTTTTAGTAGTGTGGAGAACGTCCTGATTCCAAATCGTTTACGTTTATTCGGCTACACACAGTCCGAATCCTTAAGTGTCTTTGGTGTACTTACCGGAATGTCGTTGGCAATTATTATGTTTCCATCCGTCATCACCAATTCCGTTTCTGTCATTTTACTTCCTACTATTTCTGAGGCACAGGCTGTTCATGATAATGATGCCATTCAAAAAGCCGTTCGACGCACGATTATCTCCTGCCTAGGACTTGGTTTTGCTGCATGTATAGGATTTTTAGTAACGGGGAATTTTATTGGAAATGTGATTTTTAAGAATGCCCTAGCTGGGACTTTTATTCGAACATTAAGCTGGATTTGCCCTTTCCTATATCTTAGCAGTACCTTAAATAGTATTCTACACGGATTAGGTTATACGAAAGCTACTTTTTTGATGGGATTAGCGGGATGCTGCATCAGAATCCTTTTCGTATATTTTGGTATACCTTATATCGGGATTGTGGCTTATTTGTATGGATTGATTGGAAGCCAGGTTATTATGACAGGGATGGCAGTTTATATTCTTCGCCATATCTCTAATGTATAAAATTCAAAAACGTGATTGCCCAAAAGCAAAATTTTTTAAGGCAATCACGTTCTTTTTCCAATTGTCTATTCATTTCTTGACAATTTTCATCTGCAATGCTACGCTTTTTTTATCTATCTTTTATCAGAGAATTTAATTTTATTCTTATCATATCTGACAATTAATCCATTTTAAATTTTATCACATAATTGAATAAATATATTTTTCGTCCATTGACATACGTATTATTACGTAATACTATATAGATAAGGAGTTGAACAAACCATATTAAAACAGGCAGGACTCAAACCTTAAGGAGGATTCTTATGAAAAAATTATTTTATCCAGCCCTCTTTCACAAAGCAGAAGAAGGGGGTTTTTGGGTCACATTTCCAGATATTCCTGAATGTATGACAGAAGGAGACGATCTCTCACAAGCTTACGAAATGGCTGTGGATGCACTTGGACTTTCTTTAACTAGTATGGAAGAAACTCATATTTCTCTTCCTATTCCATCCACACCAGATACTATTGAAACTCCAGACAATTCTTTCCTCGTTGTTATTGAATTCGATATGCTTGCATATAAGAAAAAACATTGTTCCCGAGCTGTCAAAAAAACACTTAGTATACCTGAATGGCTAAATGACGCTGCTTTAGAAATGAATATCAATTTTTCACAGGTTTTACAAGAAGCACTTATTCAAAAAATCAAATTATCATCTAATCAATAAACTCTATAGATAGAAAAAAGCTAGGAAAATCAACGTTTCCTAGCTTTTCTGTTATTATCTGGTATTAAATTTGACTAAAATCCTATACACGTGATAAGTATTCACCTGTACGTGTATCAATCTTAATCTTGTCACCCTGTTCTACGAACAATGGAACATATACTGTAGCACCTGTTTCAACAACAGCTGGTTTTGTAGCACCTGTAGCTGTATCGCCTTTGAAACCTGGCTCTGTATCTGTAATCTCTAATTCAACGAATAATGGTGGCTCTACTGAGAATACGCTTCCGTTGTGAGCACATAATTTACACATTTCGTTCTCTTTAACGAATTTTAATGCATCGCCGATATCGTTAGCAGATAATGCAATCTGGTCATATGTCTCTACGTCCATGAAGTAGAATAAATCACCATCAGCATATAAGTACTGGTAATCTTTACGATCGATACGAGCCTGTGGACATTTTTCTGTAGGTCTGAAAGTTTTTTCAACTACACCACCACTCTTGATGTTTTTTAATTTTGTTCTAACAAACGCTGCACCTTTACCTGGTTTAACGTGCTGGAATTCGATAATCTGAAAAATGTTGCCTTCTAATTCAATAGTGATACCATTTCTGAAATCGCCTGCTGAAATCATGAATATTTCCTCCTTAAAATCGCATACGAGCCCCTTGGACTCTCTCGTTTCTATATTTTACTATAAATGGCTATATATTTCAAGCTTTTTTTATTATTCAAAGAATTTTCAAATTTGTCTTGAATCATTATGCGTTGCGTTTCTCGATTTCGTGTAACATATTAATACGTCTCTGATGTCTCTCGCCACCAAATTCTGCCTCAAGATATGCTTTTACCATATCTTTTGCAAGTTCTGAACCTACGATTCTAGCACCAAATGCTAAAACATTCGCATTATTATGTTCTTTTACTAATCTTGCAGTTGCACAGTCAGAACATACCGCTGCACGAACTCCGTTTACTTTGTTCGCTGCAATAGAGATACCTACACCTGTACCACAGATTAAGATACCACAATCTGCTTCTCCTGCAACTACTGCACGGCCAACTTTTTCGCCAAATTCTGGATAATCACAGCTGTCATTCCCATCTGTACCAAAATTAATTACTTCATGTCCAAGACCTTTTACATATTCCATAATCTCAAACTTTAATGCTGTTGCTGCATGGTCATTACCAATTGCAATTTTCATAACATTTCCCTCCATATAATAGAATTATTTTTTCAAGCTTCTTTTATAAAAATACAAAACGATTTTTTCTAAATATCGTTTCAATACAATCTGAATCTCTTCCTTTGGATGAATCGGTTTTACCAAGATTCCATGGATACCGGTTCTTTTTGCACCATATACATCGGTAAAAATCTGATCACCTACAAATAAGGTATTGCCCTTATTACAGCCGATTAACTCCATCGCTTTCTGATAATTCTTACGACTCGGCTTGTCTGCTTTATAAATGTAATGGTCAGCACATACACCATCGAAAAACATCTTTACTCTTGGTTCTTTATTATTAGATAACAGCACTGTTGAAAAACCAAGTGCTTTCAAACGTTCAAACAATGCTACCGCACGTTCGTCTGCCGGTGCACCATGAGGCACTAATGTATTATCAATATCGAAAATAACACCTCTGTATCCCGCTTTATAATATTTTTCAAAATCTATCTGATAGGTTGAGTCTAAATATTCATCCGGATAAAATCTTTTTAACATTTTTTCTCCTTGTTACTCGCGCAAAAAAAGGGAGAACACCCAATGGTCTCCCCTTAATAACTTTATTAATGTTCTAACATTTTCTTTAATTCGCTCATGAAACTATCTACGTCCTTGAATTCACGGTATACAGACGCAAAACGCACATAAGCAACAGAGTCTAAATCCTTAATCTTATCCATAACGATTTCACCAATTAAGGTACTAGAAATCTCTTTCTCTTCGCGATTAAAGATATCTGTCTCTACTTCATCAACTAACTTATTAATCTGTGCTGCAGAAATCGGTCTCTTATGACATGCACGCAATACACCTGCTTCAATCTTCGAACGGTCATACTGCTCGCGGTTGTTATCCTTTTTAATAATAATCAGCGGAATCGTCTCTACTTTCTCATAAGTAGTAAAACGTTTGCCACAATCATCACACAATCTACGACGGCGAATAGATGTATTATCATCCGCTGGTCTAGAGTCAATTACTCTCGTATTATCGCTTCCACAAAAAGGACACTTCATAGTCTACCTCCGCATATGTATCTTGCATATATCGTGTATGTTAAAGAGTCTCACACACTATATATTCTATTATATGAATGAAGGTCTTGTCAACCTAATTTGTGTTTCACTTCTTTTTCATCGATATTGACCAAAATAATATCCGGACCAATTTTTACAATATTGCACCATGGAATACATAATTCAAAATCTCTGCCGAAGCATCCTAATATTTTTCCAGGCCCCGGCACTATAATAGCAGTGATACAACCATCCTTTTCGTTAAACTCTAGATCGCATACACATCCTAAGCATTTACAATCACACACATTTATTACTTCTTTTTGCTGTAAATCACAAAAACGCATATTCTTCTCCAAGTCGCTTTCGACTCTTTTGAAAAGAATATGCGCCAATTTACTACAAAATACCTATTCTATACATATATCGATAAAAATATACCAATATACAACTTCTCACATCTTAATGTATTCCTACACATTGAAACGGAATAAGATTACGTCGCCATCTTTTACAACGTATTCTTTACCTTCTAAACCTACCAGACCTTTTTCTTTGGCTGCTGCAATACTGCCACAGTCTAATAAATCCTGATAGTTTACAACTTCTGCACGGATAAATCCACGTTCAAAATCTGAGTGAATCTTACCTGCAGCCTGTGGAGCCTTTGTACCTTTTTTGATAGTCCAAGCTCTTGTTTCATCTTCACCAGATGTTAAGTAGCTGATTAAACCAAGTAAGCTATAGCTTGCTTTGATTAATTTATCAAGGCCTGATTCTGATAAACCTAAGTCTTCTAAGAACATCGTTTTTTCATCATCTTCTAATTCCGCGATTTCCTGTTCAATCTGGGCACAGATAACGAATACTTCACTATTCTCACCTGCTGCTAATTCACGAACAGCCTGCACGTGTGGATTATTCACTGCATCATCTGCCAAATCATCCTCTGCTACGTTCGCTGCATAGATAGTTGGTTTTGCTGTCAAAAGATTATAACCTGCAAATGCTGCCGCCAAATCTTCATCTTCCGGCACTTCGAAAGATTTCGCCATGTTGCCACCCTCTAAGTGTGCTTTAATACCCTCTAATAACTCTAACTCTTTTGCTAAAGTCTTGTCCATTCTCGCCTGTTTTGCAACTTTTGCGATACGACGCTCTAAGATTTCGATATCTGAGAAAATCAACTCAAAATTAATTGTTTCGATATCTCTTGCTGGGTTGATGTTACCATCTACGTGTACTACGTTGCCGTCTTCAAAACAACGTACTACATGCACGATTGCATCTACTTCACGGATATTTGCAAGGAACTGGTTACCTAAACCTTCACCCTTGCTGGCA
>JAFYQA010000208.1 GCA_017547315.1 Roseburia sp.
AATTCCGGATGTTCTTTGATAATCTGACCTTCTAATTTAAACTGCATAATCGTAACTGCCTTATGCATCTTCTCATCTAACTGTGCGTCTCTGATATCATACTCATCTTCTCTATAGTCTAATTTAAACTGTGTACAAGAATCCTTCGCATAACTTCCCATCGCAAGTCTTGCAAGAGGCACAAGGTTAATTCCATAGCCATCTTCTAACATGCTCAAATTACCATATTTAGAAGAGATACGAATTACGTTACATATCAAAGCTTTACAACCGGATGCAGCTCCCATCCACGACAAATCATGATTGCCCCACTGAATATCTACCGAACGATGCTCCATCAATGCATCCATTACCAAATGAGGATATGGTCCTCTGTCAAAAATATCCCCAACTACATGTAAATGATCTACAATCAAGGTACGAATCAATTCGCAAATAGCCGTAATCAATTTTTTGGCTTGCCCTGTACGGATTACAGAATTAATAATCTCATTATAATATGCTTCCTGATCTGATACATCTGGACGTCCAGTTAAAAGTTCTTCAATAATATATGAAAAATCCTGTGGAATAGCTTTTCTCACCTTTGAGCGAGTATATTTCGAAGAAGCCGCCTTACACACACGAATTAATCGATTCATGGTTACTGCATACCAATCTTCTATATTCTCTTCTTCTTTTAACACCTGATCCATTTTCTGTTTCGGATAATAAATCAATGTCGCTAACGATTTTTTAGCTGAGACTGTAATCGCATTACCAAACTCTTCGTCGATTTTTCTTTTAATCGCTCCGGAGCCATTTTTCAAAATGTGCTGGAACTGCTCATATTCTCCGTGAATATCTGTAATAAAATGCTCCGTTCCCTTAGGGAGACTCAATATCGCCTGCAGATTCACAATCTCCGTTGCCGCTTGTGCCACTGTTGGATATTGTTTTGCGAGACTCTTTAAATAACGCAAATCATTTTCCTGCATACTCTACCATCCTTCTATACACTATCTAGTTCTACTTACTTTCTCACGATTTGTGCAGCATATGCACAAACCTATGGAATAATTACCCCTATTCCTTATTATTTCTCAATATACTGAATTGCAATACATTTTGGACCGCCCTGTGTTACAAACGCAGCACCTAATTCAAGCAATTCAATCTCCACTTCTGCAAAATGTTCTTTTAACTGTGCGATTACCTTCTTTGCATCTTCCAAAGCATTAGCATGGGACACATAAATAATATGTTTTGCATCTACACCGCGTTTTTGTAAACGCTCAATTACCGCTCCTACTGCCTGCTTCATATTTCTCTTAATCGCGTACTTATCCAATCTACGACCTTCCTCCACCTGTGTCATAATTGGCTTTAATTTCAAAGTCGATGCAAATGTAGCTGCCATAGGCGTCAATCTGCCACCACGTCTTAAAAAAGCAAAATCCTGTGGAATCAAGAAGGATTCCTGACATTCTTTCACATGTTCTAACCATGCGACAATCTCTCCGGCTGTCTTTCCGGCATTCTTCATCTCCAATGCTTTTTTAACCATATAGCGATGTGGACCACAAAGTGTCTTGGTATTGATAACCGTAATATTCTCCTTGTTCTCTACCATCTCTCTTGCACCGCATGCAGTCTGATATGTACCAGAAAGACCATCTGCCATAGCAATATTGATAATCTCAGCATCCGGATACTTCTCATAGGCATCCATTACTTCGCCAATCGGCGGCTGAGATGATTTTGGAATTCCACCCTTTTCAATCCTATCATAAAAATCTGCCATATCAATCTGAAGATCTCTGCCTTCTAAATCCCCTATATTCACACATAAAGGTAAAACCTCAATCCCCATTTCTCTTGCTTCGTCCTCTGTAAACAGTGTAGACGAATCTGTAATAATCTGTACCATATTCTTCTCCTAATTGTATATTTTTCCCCTAGTATTATTATCTTATTATATAATAAATCCGAGTGCAAAACAACTGTCCAAACAGATTTTAAAAATAAAGCGAACAAACATCTCTTCTCGACATCTGTTCGCTTCTCATTCCTATGCATATATTCACTTTGATGCTATTCAGAACCAAGTTCCAAAACACTTCGTTGTTCTGATTATTATCACATCGTTGCCTTAATGACATCACTCATCTCGTAATGCCCCGCCGGTTTACCTGCCAAATATTTTGCAGCTTCCACTGCTCCCTTTGCAAAAACAGCTTTTGAATAAGCAGTATGCTTAAACTCAATCACTTCATCCTGTCCTGCAAAAATCACTTCATGTTCACCTACGATACTGCCACCACGTACTGCTGAGATACCAATCTCGTACTTGTCACGTTTTTTACGTTCCTGACTACGGTCATATTTGTATTCGTAAGCGTTGTTCAATGCTTCGTTCATAGAATCTGCTAATGCCAACGCAGTACCACTTGGCGCATCTACTTTCTGATTGTGATGCTTTTCTACGATTTCCATATCAAAACCTGCTGGAGCAAAAACCTGTGCTGCAGCTTTTAATAATTCCATTAAAGTATTGATACCAAGAGACATGTTCGCAGAACGAAGAACTGCTACCTTTGTTGCCGCTGTTCTCGCAGCTTCAAGCTGTGCATCACTAAGACCTGTCGTACATAACACTACCGGAATCTGCTTTTCTACACTATAAACCAATAAATCATCTATCGCACCTGCATTGGAAAAATCGATAATAACATCCGCTGCTACATCACATACAGAAATATTCGAAAAAACCGGATAATCATTGGCAATCCCATCATACACATCTACACCTGCTACGATTTCGATACCATCATCATTTTTGCAGATGTTCGTAATCACCTGGCCCATTTTTCCGTTACAACCATGCATAATTGCTCTAATCATATTCTATCCTCATCTCTAAACTGACAAATCTGCCAGTTATTCATTGGTTATTAAACTAACTTAAGTCCATAAGCTTTCATCACTTCAGCCATCTTTGCTGCATTTGCATCTGTCATCTCAGTAAGAGGTGAACGAAGAGAACCAACCTCATAACCCATGAGATTCAATGCTTTTTTAACTGGAATTGGATTTACTTCGCTAAACAATGCATCTACTAAAGGCTGTGCCTCTAACTGTAACTTCATAGCTGTTGCTAAATCGCCATCGAAGAAGCTCTGACACATATTATGTACTTTTGCAGGGGCAATATTCGACCAAACGGAGATTACACCTGCTGCACCGATAGAAAGTAATGGCACAACAATTGCATCTTCACCGGAATACAAATCAATTTTACCATCTGTTAAGTTCATTAATTTTGCAGCCTGTGCCACATTACCAGTTGCTTCTTTAATACCTACAATATTATCTACATTTTTAAATAAAGTAGCTGCTGTCTCAGGTAAAATGTTACAACCTGTACGACCTGGAACATTATACATAATGATAGGAAGTTTTGTCTCTGCTGCAATTTCTGAATAATAACGAATCAAACCGCCCTGAGTTGCTTTGTTATAATATGGTGTTACTGCTAAAAGACCATCTGCACCTGCTGCCTCTGCTTCTTTGGATAAGTAAATTGCTTCTCTTGTACAGTTTGAACCAGAACCTGCTACAACTGGAACGCGATGATTTGTAAATTCAACCGCAGCTTTGATTACCTTACTATGTTCTTCCATTGTCATAGTAGAGCTTTCACCTGTTGTTCCTGCAATAATAATACAGTCTGTTCCTTCCGCAATCTGGAAGTCGATTAATTCCTGTAATTTGTCGTAATTGATATCCCCGTTTTCTTTCATTGGTGTAACAATAGCAACACCTGCACCTTTAAAAATTGCCATAATATGTCCTCCTATTTCTTTTGCAAATAACGTTTCTTTTATAATCGTCTGAGTAATATCGTTTAGCATACAAGAAACCCGGCTCTAACAGAGCCGGGTATAATCATCCTAATTCGCACAACTTGTCGTTGTTATTATTATGTAAACCGATAGCTCCCCATCAAAAAGATGACAGTCATAAAGTTCTTCACCCTATGCCCAAGAAACACACTTACAGGTATGTGCCCTTTCGGCGTTCTCTCCTTTCAAAAGCCTTCCCCTGCCCCTGCGACATCTGGCCTTTTACTGATAAATCACGCAACCTCTATCAAACTTTATAAACTTTAATAAAGCATAGCATTAACTCTTTGCATTGTCAATGCTAATCCTCTAAAAACTCGATTTTGCTTACCGAAACTTCGTAAGCCACTCTCTTTTCTGACTCCCAATCAGACAGTTTTTTCACATACTCGCGGCTCTGGATTCGTCCCCATACTTGCACATGACCACCAACTTCAAATCCTGATGCAAAGCGGGCATTTCGTCCCCAACAAATGCATGGAATATAATCAGATTTTCCATACGAACGATTTACTGCAATAAGCAAATCCGCAATCTCTCTGCCCAATGGAGTTTTACGATAAATTGGTTCTTTACAAATGTAACCATCCAAGAAAATTTGATTACTTTTTACTTCATCCGTAGTTTCATCTAAGAACTCTAATTCTCTTACAAAAACGGACAATACCAAGCGGTTTTTCTTTTCCTCGTGACGGTTAAACGAACGGAACTGTCCCGTTGCATAGATTATCTGACCTCTGTAGTCCGCAGTCACATCGATTAATCGCTCCGAAATCATAAGCGGTATGTAATCCATAAAATTACTGAGACGATTTACAGCAACATCTACTGTATAGAATCCCTCTCCGTACACCTCGTGACTGAATCTGAAATCGGAAACGATTTCCCCTACGATAGATACCTGGTTATTTTCAAAAATTTTATCTGACATGAATATTTTCTCCCTTCCTCTTGCCGCAATCTGTAGCGACCTGTTTGACAAGAATAGTTATAGCACGACTGCTGCCACATTTTTCCACACTTCCTGTCGATAAACAAATTTCACTTTTTGTCGAAAATAAGCAATGTTTGACATCTTTATTTCCCGTCAAATTCGAAAAAAGTCCCTCAAACACCCCATTTTTCGGCTTTCGACATATTTCTTTCTCTTGTAAATTTCTGAAAATGTGATAAAATATTGAAAGCTGTGCGTAACTGCAAAGCAGTTAGCACGTTGTAACATTTGAGTTTGTTTTAAAATAAACAAGTATTCTCTGTTCCAACAGGTGACATACCTTAAGTTGGTGCAGAGTGACATTTTTCTTCATAAAACAAGGAGGATTTATGAGAACAAAACGTGAAGATGTACGTAACATAGCAATTATCGCTCACGTAGACCATGGTAAAACTACATTGGTCGATGAGCTTTTAAAACAGAGTGGCGTATTCCGTGAGAATCAGGTAGTGGAAGAACGTGTCATGGATTCCAATGACATTGAAAAAGAGCGTGGTATCACCATTCTCGCCAAAAATACTGCTATCACATACAAAGGAACTAAAATCAACGTTATCGATACCCCAGGTCA
>JAFYQA010000209.1 GCA_017547315.1 Roseburia sp.
CAAAAAGCAAAGAAATATGGAATTACCGGTGTTATGCTTCCGTTCGTAAGAGGAAAAGAAGACCTTTGCAATTTAGAAGGTGCATTAGAAGCGGCAGGGGCAAAGGATATGCGTGTTTTTGCTAAAATTGAAAACATGCTTGGCGTAGAAAAGGTAGAGGAACTGTTACCATTCTGTGATGAGATTATCATCGCGAGAGGAGATTTGGGAAATGCTATGCCGTTGTGGGAACTTCCAGCAGTACAGGCTAAGATTGCTAAAGTCTGCAACGAAGCAGGTAAGCCATTTATGATTGTAACGCAGATGCTTTCTTCAATGGAGAATTCTTCTGTACCGACAAGAGCAGAGGTGTCTGATGTATATCGCGCAGTAAGCGAAGGCGCAGCATCTGTTATGTTGACAGGAGAGACTGCAATCGGAAAATATCCGGTAGAATCCGTTGATTTTATGGTGAAGACAGTAACGGCTGCAGAAGCCTATGTGGGTATTTAGGTCACAATTTTAGATGACTTTGATTTCGACATAATATGAATCTGTAAATGAATAAAAGTAGAGTAATCCCTCGTTAGAATACCAATTCTAACGAGGGATTTTTGCTTTTATAATTCTTAAATCAATCAAACGTTATGTTAGTGTTACAATTTACTCGTCAGCCATGCTGACATGCAAATTATAACAATTCGCAGGCTCATTTAAAGTTTTGTTGTACAAAAGGAGCCTACTCATTACTGAATCATATTTTTTCTACGTCAATCAGCAGGTGATTGTCGTGAGTATGAAAAGTAACATGTTAATTACTACACATATCAGAAAAATTGACCATTGGCAAAGTTTCGAGAATAAAGTATTATAATAAATAAGAGTTGTCAATTATATTGGACGTGATGAATGACAAGCAAATTTACAAGGAGGAATAAAATGGAACCAAAACAAAACAATGGAAATGTTATGGAAAAAGTGGCGCAGTTTATTGTGGATAAGAGAAACTTATTCTTTTTTATTTACATAGCGGCTCTTATTTTCAGCATTTTTGCTATGAATTGGAAACAGGTAGAAACGGATGTGACGGTTTACCTAAACGAAGAATCGGAGACACGACAAGGGCTTACGACGATGAATGAATATTTTGCGATGTTTTCATCGGCACGTGTCATGGTTTGTAATGTAACTTATGATGAGGCAGAGGCACTTTATGATAAAATCGTAGAGGTGGAAGGTGTTACGATGGTTGATTTTAGTAACAAACCGGAATCCTATAAAGATGCCTATGCATTGATGTCTGTTACTTTTGATGGGAAAGATTTGGAGCAGGAGACGATTGATGCAGTAAGTGATATTAAGGAAATTTTAACTGGCTATGATTATGTAATAGATACCACGGTTGGTTATGACCAGGTAGCAGATCTTGGTGTACAGATGATGGAAATCATGGGATATGCTGTTGTGGTTATTGTTCTTGGTCTGGCATTAACTTCTACCGCCTATGCAGAGCTTCCTGTACTAGGCTTAACCTTTGGTGCGGCCATACTCCTTGGTATGGGTACAAACTTTTTGCTTGGAAAAATTAGTTTCATTTCCGATTCCGTTGGTATGCTCTTACAGTTAGCAATGGGTATCGACTATGGAATTATTTTAGTACATCGATTTAGTGCAGAGCGTGAATTTTTGCCGGCAAGAGAAGCTTGTATTAAGGCTTTGTCAAAAGCAATTCCGGAAATTTCGTCATCTTCCCTTACGACAATCGGTGGTTTGTTTGCACTTTCCTTTATGGACTTTGGCATCGGTAAGGACTTGGCTATTGTTTTGATTAAAGGAGTATTACTTATTTTGATTGCTGTATTTACTCTTATGCCAGGACTTTTGATGTTGTTTTCACCACTTATTGATAAAACCAGACATAAAAATTTATTGCCGGATGTGTCTTTTATTGGAAAATTTTGTGCAAAAGCAAAATGGATTATTACTCCTATTTTTGTACTAGTTCTTGTGGGGGCATTTTTCTTGTCAAATTCATGCCCATTTACATATTCTACAATGTCGCTTCGACGTGATAATATGAGTGAGCGTCAGGAAGCATATTTCAAAGTAAATGATATTTTTGGTACCACAAATATGATAGCGATTCTCGTTCCAACAGGTGACTATGATGCGGAAGCACAGATTTTGAGAGAATTAGAAGCTTGTCCGGAAGTAAAGTCTACTATGGGTCTCGCTAATACAGAATTGATGGATGGTTATGTAATGACAGATTCTTTAAATGCAAGAGAACTGTCAGAAGTATTGGGGTTAGATTATGATGTAGTAGAAATGCTCTACATGATGTATGCAATGGAAGATGAACAAATTGGAAAATTAATAGATATGGATAGTTATCGTATACCAATGTTTGATTTGTTCTGTTTCTTGAAAGATACAGTGGAAACGAGCGGCTTGGCTTTAGATGGTGAAATGGCTGAAATGTTAAGTATGCTGGATATGGCGAAAGAACAGCTTCAGACAGAAGAGTATAGTCGTTTGGTAGTGTATGCAGACCTTCCGGACGAAGGGGAAGAGACATATGCATTTCTTGAAAAAATACATAAAATAGCCGATAAGCATTATGATAAGCCGGTTTATGCGATTGGTAATTCTACCAGTTGTAGAGATTTAGGAAGTACTTTTGCAACAGATAATACGATTATCAGCATACTTTCTGTTGTATTTGTTATGATGGTATTGTTATTTACATTTAAATCAGTTGGATTACCAGTGCTTCTCATCATAGTAATTCAAGGTGCGATTTGGATGAATTTCTCCTTCCCGACTCTTACGGATACACCGTTGTACTTCTTAGGTTATTTGATAGTAAGTTCTCTTCAGATGGGATGTAATATTGATTATGCGATTGTTATTTCCAGCCATTTCAACGAGCAGAAAGGGCATCTTCCGGTTCAGGAAGCAATTGCAGTGGCGGTAAACAAGGCATTTCCAACCATACTTACCTCTGGTACGATTATGGCAGTTATGGGATTTTTATTAGGAGGAATTAGTACAGAGCCTACGAATGCAGTTATGGGTGAATGTATCGGTCGTGGTACGGTGATTTCCATGATTCTGGTACTGTTTGTATTGCCGTGTATTCTTGTAATTGGTGATAAGATTATTGAACGAACCAGTTTTAAGATGAAGGGTGTGCCAGTATCCGAAATAGAAGAAATGGGTACGATGCATGTAAAAGGACATATGCATGGTTATGTTGAAGGTTATATTGAAGGTGAAGTAGATGCAATTGTGCGCGGTCGTGTGCATGCAGCGATTGTATCAGATGGTTTAAACATCGATGTGCAGGAAGCAGATGAATTTGCAGCCGAAAAAGCAAAGAAGGATTATGCAGAAGGAGGTATTGGAAATGAAGTATCATAAGTGGATGAAAAAAGCCGGTATGCTGGCACTTGTCGGTTGCTTGACAATACCTTGTATTTTTGTACCGGTTTATGCGGAAGAATCAAATACAGAAGTCGAAACAGAGAAAAATGTTTTTCCAGAGGATGCAATTTATCTTTCTACATCGGAGGATGTTTTGACATTGGCAGAAAATTGTATTGATGATGTATGGAGTTTGGGAAAAACAATCGTGCTGAACAATGATATTGATATGTCAGGTGTTGAATTTAAAGGGATTCCTACATTTGGTGGTACATTTTATGGTCAGGGATACTGTATTTCGGGTATTCGTATAGAACACGAACAGACGGCAATGGGATTTTTTCGTTATGTTCAGAAAAAGGCAGTGATTGATAACTTGCAGATAGATGCAGTTATCAGACCAACCGGAAGTGCAGATGCAATTGGTGCATTGGCGGGAGTGAACCGGGGGACAATTAAAAATTGTAGTTTTTCAGGAACTGTTTCCGGTAAAGAAAAGATAGGTGGTATTGTTGGATGGAATAAGATTACCGGCATTATTGAAAATTGTAGGACAGAAGGCGTTGTGTTCGGAGAACATTACATAGGTGGTATTGTTGGTGAAAATCAGGGTGTTGTTCGTCAATGTACCAATTTGGCGGAAGTAAATACGAAAGTGGAACACAATTCGCTATCGCTGGATATGACAGGCGGGGTAAGTTTAGAGAATGGTTCGATTTCCATGAAAGAAAGCTTGGATAATGCAACAAATATAGGCGGTATTGCAGGTACAAGCAGTGGTGTTATCCGCGAATGTATCAATCAGGCAAATGTCGGTTATCCCAAAATGGGTTACAATGTAGGTGGTATTGCGGGTTCACAAATCGGTTACATGGCAGATTGTGTGAACTATGCCCAGATAAATGGTTCGGACGGTGTAGGCGGTGTTGTAGGTCATTTTAAACCAAATGTAGTGTTAGAGTTTGGTGAAAATCCGATGGATACGATGAGCAAGGACATGAAGAGAATGACCGCATCTATGAGAGATGTTATTGATGCCATGGAAGAAATGGATATGAGTTCTTCCGGTATAGATATGAGCAGTATGACAGATGCGTTGGATATTTTTGAAAATGGCATGAGCATGGATTTAGATTCCTTGTATGCTGCAATGAATGACATAAGTAATCTGTATAATGATGTGAATAATGAAATGACAGAAATGACACAATCTATGGAAGGTATGACAACATCCATGGGAAATATGATGAATTCTATGACACAGATGATGATTAGCATGGAAACAATGATGAACAACATGACGTCTATGAATTTAAGTATGGAATATGAGATTATTGATATATCCAGAGATGATAAGGAAAATAATACGATTGCTAAAGCATATCATTGCGAGAATTATGGAATTGTAAATGGTGAAAATTATGTAGGTGGTATTGCAGGACTTGCAGCAGTGGAGAACACTAGTGTACAGGAGGACGCGGATACGAAGGGGGAAATGTCTACGAATGGCGAAGTGGTGATGCGTCTGGTGATTCGTGATTGTAGAAATGCTGCAAAAATTGCTGCGACCAAAGAATGTGCCGGCGGCATTGTTGGAAGTATGGAAATTGGAGCTATTTTTAATAGTGTAAACAGCGGTAACATAGATTCGATGAATGCAGATTATGTCGGAGGTATTGCCGGTAAGAGCGATACTATTATTCTAGACAGCAGCAGTAAATGTATTATAGCCGGAGCGAATTATGTTGGAGGTATTGCCGGATTTGGTACAGAGGTTTTTGATAGTTATGCATTTTCGGATATTGCTGCATATCAAAAATTAGCCGGTGGAATTTTGGGAAATACAGAGATTCTTCCGGATGATAATAAGGAACTGGTTCAGAATAATAAATATTATTTAGTAGGAAAAAATCTCGGAGGAATTGATGGAATCAGTTATGATGGAGCAACAAACAGAATTTCGTTGGAAGAGTACCTTGCATTAGAAAATCTGGATGAGGCATTTAAGACGGTTACCATTCGTTTTGAGATAGCGGGGCAGGAAGATGTTGTAGTAGCAATTCCTACTGGAGAATCGATGAAGTTATCAGAGGTTCCTATACTTGATGTGGAAGACAATCAGATATACGAGTGGCAGTATGAAAAACCCGTGGTTTCAAAAGTATTGGCTATGAATAAGGAAGAAGATATTTCTTATCTATCGGAAAGTAAGCTGACGAATGTTTTGTTTAATCAGACTTATGAAGCTATATTTGATGCAAAAGATATGGTAACACAGGGTGAGAATAGAACAGAAGATAATCATTCTGTAATTTTGGCAGTGGGTGCATTCGATAAGGAAACCTCAGTTGAACTGAAAGATAAATTACAGGAAGAAAATCTTGTGAATGAACATGTCGTAATTGAAAACTGGGAAGTTATGATTTCTAATATTGGAGTAGAAAAATTGCATTATCGTATACCAGAAGGAAAGGCAGCGGAAGATTTAATCCTTTATGTAAAAGATGCTACTGGAACCTGGAGTGAGCGTGAATTTATGGTGGAGGGATCCTATATTATATTTGCCTTTACGGATGGAGAGATTGGCTTTGCATTAGAAGAAAAAACTGGCAGTATTCTTGCGGAAAATGCTGCGGCTGTAATTGCAATTGCAGCAGGTGCAGTATGTATATTGGTGTTTGCCATAAAGAAAAAGAATCGTGCAAAGAATAAAAAGTAATTTCAGGCAAGGAGCTGAAATGGTGTGGATAGATAAAAGGTGGGATACTTTAATCCCTCCTTTTATCATATAGGGGAAAGTTTTATGAAGAAAAAACAATTAGTTATTATCATTGTGGCAGTTATCATTGTAATTTTAAGTGTCTGCATTGGAACAGGTGCTTTTTCGAAGGTAAGTGATGCGAAGCAAATTGCAGAAGCATTAAAGCCTGTTTTAGGAGCAAAAAACCAGTCTATGAACCTGAAAATAAATGCGGATATGAATGGAACAAGTATTTTGCTTGATTGTAATATCTATATGGTACAGGAAGAGGGAATCTCGTATTTGGTTCTGGAGCAGGAAGGGAATAAATTTTATATTGCAGATAATGTACTCTTCTTAGAAAATGGAAAAGCGTTTAAAATTGCAGGGGAAATGCAGAATCAGACGATATCATATCAGAATTTTTTGCCGCAAATATCAAAAATGTATGAGATGCTTGAGATTACCACTACAGAAACAGAAAATGAGAAAAGCTATGAAATAAGTGTAACAGGCGAGCAAGTACAAGAGCTGTTGAAAGCTGTACCATCTATGACAGAAATAGATTTCAGTATGATAAAAACTCTGCAAGTAAAGCTAATAACAAAAGAAACGGTTTTGGAACGTGTGGAATTGTTTGGAAAAGCAGATATAGAAAGTACATCAACGGAAATCAATATAATAGCTTCTAAATTTGAAATCTTGGAAGATGCTAATTCTGTTATTCCGGAAGTAGTAAAGTCAAGTGTTGCGACGGTTGATAAGGAAAACTTGTTTAGTCTGACAGAGGATTTGTATCGACTGGTTCTGGCATTAGAGCCGTTTTTGGATAAGGAAAACTTGAATGGTACATTAAAACTGGTAGTTGACTGTGGACTGATTCAGACAAATGTCACCTTAAAGCTGTCGGAGTTAAAAACGCAGACGGGAAATAGTGGCATACAAATAAAGCCTGCAGATTTGGAAGCACTACCAGAAATGTTGGGATTGCTTTGTATGGAGGGTAATATTAGCTGTACTGAATGTAATGGAGAATATAGTTATAAATTGGTTTTGGATAAAGATACTATGAAAAAAATGGTACAGATGCTGATTCCGGGTGTGACTGCGGATACGCTGAATCTTGCAAAGGGGAGTGCGGAAATTATTTTAACAGAAAAACAAATTACACAAATGAAACTTTCAATAGAAGGAAATATAAATGCAATAATTACAGAAATACCGATGAGTGTTGGAGTCGTCTTTTGGTTTGAATAGTAAAAAGAGAAAATTGTCCCAACTATGATTTGTTAAAATTATAGTTTGGGACAATTTTGTTTTACTTGTAACTATTCAGAGCTAAGGCAATTTTCATAAAATACAGGCATTCAGCTTGCTGAAATGAATGTATTTTTGAAAATTTCTTTGGCGAGAAGCCAACAATGAGCAACACCAAGCAACACTTGGTGTTAAGTAAAGTCTCGAAGAGACGATTTTGCGAATGGTGCACTGAATAGTTACTTTTACTTTAATAATGTCAAGTTACCAGTTAAAATACTTATAGTTCAAAACGTCCGCTAGCACCACAAGGCAGTACAAGTCCGTTTGATGATACCGGAAGTCCAATTTCATCGGCTTTTACAGTACCGCGGTATTTCTTTAAAACCGTACTCATCATGTAGCTTAATACGGCAGGTTGTAGCCCTGTAGTATAAGAATTGATGAGGAAGAATAATGGTTCATCGGTCAATAACTGCTCACAAAGTTGCACTAGCGGATAAATGGCATCTTCAATTTTCCAAATCTCGCCTTTTGGTCCACGTCCGTAAGATGGCGGATCCATGATAATCGCATCATAATGATTACCGCGGCGAATTTCGCGTTCTACGAATTTTACACAGTCATCGACAATCCAACGGATAGGTGCATCTTTTAAACCAGAAGATACGGCATTTTCTTTTGCCCATGCAACCATGCCTTTAGAGGCATCAACATGTGTTACGCTTGCTCCGGCGGCAGCAGCAGCTAAAGTGGCACCTCCGGTATAAGCGAAGAGGTTTAATACCTTAATAGGTCTGCCCGCTTTTTTGATTTTGTCAGAAAACCAGTCCCAGTTAGCTGCCTGTTCAGGGAAAAGACCGGTGTGCTTAAAGCTAAATGGTTTTAAATTAAAGGTTAGGCTTCCGTAGTGAATCTGCCACTGTTCTGGTAAATCAAAGAATTCCCATTCGCCACCGCCTTTTGCACTACGGTGATAGTGACCATTCATTTTTTTCCATCCTTTTTCTGTTTTTGGTGTGTCCCAGATAACCTGAGGGTCTGGACGAACCAAAATGTATTGGCCCCAACGTTCTAATTTCTCTCCTTTGGAGCAGTCTATTACTTCATAATCTTTCCAATTGTTTGCAATCCACATAAATGTGAGTTCCTTTCTTTTGCTTATTATCAATAACCGACATGCGGAATTGTTATTTTCTTTTCCAGGTAGATGGTAACATCATAATTACCAGAGGAAATAGTTCTAAACGTCCTGCCAGCATGTTGAACATCAGAATAAATTTGGAGAACGTAGAATAGATTGAAAAATTCTGTGTCGGACCGACCATGGCAAGACCAGGACCGATGTTATTTAAGGTGGCTACTGTTGCGGTGAAGTTTGTAGTAAAATCATAGTTGTCAATGCTTAGCAGTAAAGTGGAGGCAAGCAGAATTATGAAATATACTACAAAGAATACGTTGGTATTGCGTAAAGTCTGGTGTTCCACAACATGTCCATCCATGCGAATTTTTCGAACCTCTCTTGGATGTATAATGAGAGAAAGTTCTTTTTTTACAGTCTTAATTAACATGACTACTCGAGAAATTTTCATACCGCCTGCGGTACTTCCGGAGCATGCACCGATAAACATCAAAATAACAAGAATGCATTTGGAGAGTTCCGGCCATAAATCGAAGTCTGTGGTAGAAAAACCAGCAGTAGTAATAATGGTAGCAACCTGATGGGAAGCGTGTCGGAAAGATTCTTCCCAAGTAGGATATATGTTACGAATATTAAATGTAATAACGCCAACAGAAAGCGCGATGATAAATAAATACCAACGGACTTCTTCAATTCGAAAAGCTTCTTTAAAACGGAGTGACAGAATATAAAAGTATGCTGTATAGTTAATGCCACTCAATATTAAAAAGAAAGTAACCGTATATTGAATAGTAGGAGAATAACTTCCTAAGCTGCTGTTTAATATACCAAAACCACCTGTACCAACGGTGCCAAAGGTAATCGTGAGTGCATCGAAAAGTGGCATCTGGAACAACAACAGAATGGCAACTTCTGTAATAGTTAGTCCAATGTATAAGCCATATAAAATCTTAGCAGTATCTTTAGCATGAGGTACCAATTTACTGATGGCGGGACCGGTACTTTCTGCTTTCATCAGGTTCATCGTGGAACCACCCATTAAAGGCAGGATTGCCATGATGAAAACAAGTACGCCCATACCGCCGACCCAGTGAGTAAAGCTGCGCCAAAACAGACCGGTTTTAGTGAGTGCCTCTACATCACTTAAAATGCTAGATCCAGTAGTGGTGAATCCTGAAATGGTTTCAAATAAAGCGTCCACATAATTTGGAATATCACCAGTTAAAACAAATGGGATAGCACCCAAAATACTGATTAGCAACCAACTTGCTGCTACGGTTACAAAACCTTCCTTAATAAAAAGGTTGGTGGATGTAGGTTTTTTCCTGGAGAGAAAATAACCTACGATAAAACAAATTGCAGCAGTAAAAATATAAGAAAAGGCGGCTGTCTCGCGGTATATGAATCCTACAACTGCTGGAAGCAGTAAAAATGCACTTTCAAATTTTAAAACACATCCTAAGATGTATAGGATAATGGAATAATTCATTTGCTATCCCTCCAAAATCTCACGGATATCAGAAATGCGATAACCGGAAATAACTACTAATACAGAGTCGCCGGCTAGCATCATGTCATGACCAGTTGGGATAATAACTTTATGGTTACGATAAATACAACAGACCAAAGTGTTAGGTCTTAAATTTAATTTTAATAATGGTATTCCAGCAACTTCGGAATCTTCTTTGATAATAAATTCCAATGCTTCTACGCGACCATTAGCTAGTTTGTATATTTTTTCTACGTTACTGTTACGAGAAAAACTGGTAGAGCGTACATGTTTTAGAATATAGTCCGCAGTGATAACGCGTGGATAAACAATGCTTCCGAGGTTCAAATTATTGATAATGGAAGTAAAGTTTAAACGATTGATTTTCGTGATGGTTCTGGCGTTGGAAACTTCGTTTGCGTAAAGTGAGAGCAAAATGTTTTCTTCGTCAAGCCCTGTTAAAGCTGCAAAACCATGTACGTGTTCTAAACCTTCTTCGGAAAGCAGGTTTTGGTCTGTTGCGTCTCCGCAGATAATGGTAGCGTCCGGCAACTCAGTGCTTAAGTAATCGCAACGTACTGGGTCGATATCGATAATGGTGACGCTGATGCCGGAAGCGAGCAAGCTTTTGGCAAGATAATAAGAAATCGTACCACCTCCAGCTAAAATGGCACTGGATACACGATGCTTTACATTGCCGATTTTTCGGAAAAAGTCAATCGCATTTTTGCGGGTGGAAGCAATGGTAATCGTGTCGTTTTCCTGAAATTCAAAATTACCATTTGGGATAATAACTTCATCGCCGCGCATACAGGTGCAGGCCAATACACTTGTGCGTAAGGTCTGGTTCATATTATATAATTTCATGCCAAGTAATGGCGAGTCTTTTCCTATTTTAAAGTGAAGTAATTCTACGCGACTCTTGGCAAAGGTATCTACACGGAGCGCAGAAGGGAACTGGAAGACTTTTGCAATCTCGAGTGCTGCTGTCTGGTCCGGGTTGATAATCATGGCGATGCCAAGTTCCTTTTTCAAAAATTCACTTTCTTCATTATATATAGGGTTACGAACACGGGCGATGGTTTGACAGCGTCCACTCTTTTTAGCAATAACGCAACAGAGTAGATTCTTCTCGTCGTCACCAGTAACTGCGATAAGCAGATCAGCGGTTTCGATGCCTGCGTCTAATAATGTTTTATGATCAATGCCGTTTCCTACGATACCCATCGCATCCAGCGAATCAGTGATGCGGGATACGCGTTCTGGTTTTTCGTCGATAACGACTAAATTATGGTCTTCACTGCTTAATAACTCTACAAGGGTATAGCCGACCTTGCCGCAGCCTACAATGATAATGTCCATAGAAATCTCCTTTTGGATATCTTAATAAAAATTATATTTACACTATATTAAATATGATTATAGCACGAAATAGATAAAGTGGGGAAATTTTTATAATCTTTTATGACAAGTATAGTCCATATTTTGTACATATATATTAGGAAGAAATACAAATTTTAGAACTGTAATAAATCCACAAAAAAAATTAAAAAATTTGTAAAAAAGTACTTGCAAAACTTGTATACATGTTGTATAATTAATCCTGTTGTGACATGATAGCGTAGAAGCGAGAGGTTGCTGCAAGAGATTGCAGGTTTTCCGTGGAGCGAATGTCAAGTTTAGAAACTGGCGACAAGTCACTGTATCACGAATAACGTCTACAGTAAGGTAGAAACAACGTGCAACATCAACGGGAAGATTTTGCGAAATTGGAAGTGGATGATACGCGCGGGAATGTGTACAGTCACCACTTGTCGTACTGATAATTAAGTGCGAAAAGGAGGCGGCTTTTTTTATGGCAAGTCAAGTAATGAGAATCACATTGAAAGCTTATGATCATGAATTAGTTGATGCTTCAGCTAAGAAGATC
>JAFYQA010000210.1 GCA_017547315.1 Roseburia sp.
CAGTATGAAATACGAAGAAAGCTATCGTGGCCTTTGGGCAGGTAATTATTTCTACATTGTAAATCCAGCGGAGATTTGGAGTTTTGATTATGTGAAAGATTATGAGGCAGTGGATGAGTTTTCTTTTTAAAGAGTTGTCCGGTAATTATTGATTGCATGGATTGTAGAAGAAGGACTCAAGAATGTGAAAGTATGTTTTGACAGTAGATTAAGTGAGGAAAGGAGTTCGTGATTAAATGCGATTGAAAAGAAATTATTTCTTAATATGGATGTTGGTGCCTTTGTTTATGATTAACATGGTAGCTTGTGGAACTGGATCTATTTTCGGTGACGAATCAGAAGAAATAGAACATAGAACTGAACAACAAATATACAACGAGCAGGAATATAATAATGTTGATAGCAGTCAGGAACTGGAGAGTGAATTGCAGCAACCAGCGGGATATGAGGAAGGTCCGGAAGGGCATCCAACACCGGCATTGGATGCGTGGGGAGTGACATTAAGTGTTAAAGATGTGACACCAGAAGGTTTGACGATTGTATGTATACAGTCGGGTGTTACACCGACCGGAGAACTTAGCACGGGGACTTATTATGCTTTGGAACGTAAAGAAGCGGATGTATGGATTCCGGTTGCAGATATATTGGAAGATAAAGAGGTATGCTGGGACGCAGTAGCATGGATAATTACTTTGAACGGAATGACAGAATGGGAAGTTGATTGGGAACGGTTATATGGTAGTCTGGCTCCGGGACACTATCGTATTGGAAAAGAGATTATGGATTTCCGTGGAACCGGCGATTATGATAAACAAATGTATTACGCAGAATTTGAGATAGAAGAATAGGAGTTACTGTTGTAATTTTAACTTAAAATCATTATTATAAAAATAGTAATGATTGGAAGGAGAAATAACGAAATGGTAAAATATCAGTATATTACATTAAGGGAAAATCCTGCATTAACAGATTTAGCGGCAGAATGGTTCCATAGTAAATGGGGTGTGCCCAAGGAAGCATATTTAGAATGTATGAATGCTTATCTGAATAAGGAAACGGAGTATGGCTGGTATTTGTGCCTGGCTGATGAGAAAATTATTGCGGGAATGGGAGTTATTGAAAATGATTTCCATGACAGAAAAGATCTTACGCCAAACGTATGCGCCGTCTATACAGAGGAAGAGTATCGGTGTAAAGGGATTGCCGGGAATCTATTAAATATGGTGGTAGACGATTTAAAGAGTAAAGGAGTAACACCAGTCTATTTAGTAACAGACCATACGGGTTTTTATGAACGATATGGATGGGAATTTTTGTGTATGGTGCAGGGGGATGGTGAACCGGACATGACAAGGATGTATATCCATAGATAGTGTTGAATTTGGAGAAAAAAGTATCCATCCATTCTGAGAGTAATGGATGGATACTTTTCTTATTTCTTTATAGGAAATTTCTCAAATCGTCAAAAATAGTGGATAATGAACTGGGAAAAAATGACATCACAAAAGAGCGAAGTTGCAGTTTCGCCATGACGTTGATTAAGAATTTAATAATCCTTTACAAATCAATTTTATAATGTTAGAATAAAACTCAACAGACAGGGGTGCCCATTTGGGCTGAGATCGACAGTGTCGAGTCCCTTATTACCTGATCCAGATAATGCTGGCGTAGGGAGTCGATGAATATTCTTAATGAGAATGTATCAAGCGGCTTACCTATAGAGGGTAAGCCGTTTTTTTGATTTATAGAAATGTTGGGTTATTTTGAAAAAGTAAGAGCTTCCTATTGAATTAGAAAAACGTTTTGAGAGAATCTATTGAATGGGAGCGATACAAAATATGAAGCAATACAAAAAATATATGTTACCAACAATAACACTATGTCTGGTACTTGGAATTTGGGAAACGCTCGTAAAAATACTAGAAATCAGTTCTTATGTTCTGCCAGCGCCAAGTAAGATTACTATGGCAGTGATGACAGATTTTAGTAACCTATGGATGCATTCGATGGTGACGTTGCAAGAAGCAGTTTTAGGACTGGTGATTTCTACAGTACTGGCGATATTGATTGCAGTTTTGATGGATCTTAGTAGTACTGTTTATCATAGTTTGTTTCCATATCTGGTGGTGACACAAACGGTTCCTGTACTCGTACTTGGTCCGTTATTTACGATATGGTTTGGTTTTGGGATGATGCCGAAAGTATTGATTGTAATTTTGATGTGCTTTTTCCCTATTGTAATTTCCTTGAGTGATGCCTTAAAAAATGTAGATAAAAATCAGATGAATCTGCTTCGAAGTTTTGGGGCAAACAAGTTTCAGCAGTATGTATATGTAAAACTGCCTGCGGCAGCAACGGCATTGGTATCGGGCTTAAAGGTTTCCGCAACTTACTGTATTGGTGGAGCAATTGTAGGTGAATGGCTGAGTGCATCAGCCGGACTAGGCTATTATATGATTCGTTTAAAAAATGGATTTATGATGGATAAAGTATTTGCATGTGTATTGGCAATTATTTTCTGGAGTCTGGTGTTGAATTTTGCAGTGACTTTGCTAGAGAAAATAGTGTTCCCATATACAAGAAAACGCAAAGCAATGTGATTGCAGTAGAGATTTTGAAATTAAAAAATATATTTTTTATAAAATTTGGGTATAGTTGAGCCGGCTAATAGACATATACTCAAAGCAATAAAATATTTATGCTCACCGCAAAAGCGGTAGAATGAGAGGAAAATGAAAAATGAAAAAAACAAAAGTAGCAGCATTTTTTATGGCAGCGGTTATGATGCTTTCCGCTTGCGGAGGCGGTAATGCAGAAAGTCAGCAAAATAATGTCTCAAATGACACACAGGGAACAGAACAGGAATCACAGCAGCAGGAAGCTGCACAGTTAAAAGAAGTGACGCTGGTATTAGATTATGTTCCAAATACGAATCACACCGGTTTTTATGTGGCAGAAAAATTAGGCTATTTTGAAGCGCAGGGACTGGATGTGGAAATCATTGAACCGGGAGATAATGATTCAACGACACTTTGTGCAGTGGGAAAAGCAGAATTTGCTGTTACCTATCAGGAAAATGTAACTTATGCACGTACTGCTTCAGAAGCACTTCCAATTCGTGCAATTGCAACAATTATTCAGCACAATACTTCCGGTTTTGTAACCAATGCAGATGCAGGAATTGTAACACCGAAGGATTTTGAGGGCAAGGTATATGCCGGATGGCAGGCTCCAAGTGAAGCTGCTGTCTTAGAAGCGGTAATGAAAAAATATGATGCGGATTTTAGCAAACTGACGATGGTTGGAGCAACCGGAAGCGGTTTGGGTGCAATGACAAATGGTATTGATATTCAGTGGGAATTTGAAGGCTGGTCTGTGATTAATGATAAAATGAATGGTTATGATGTTTCTTATGTTCCAGTAAAGGATTTGGATGAGCGTCTGGATTATTATACTCCTGTCATTATTACAAATGAAAAGATGTTGAATGAGGATGCCGAAATTGTACAGGCATTTATGAATGCGGTAAAGCAGGGATACGAATATGCGATTGCAAATCCAGAGGAATCGGCAGAAATTTTGGCAGAAATCATACCGGAATATGATATCGAATTCTTAAAAGAATCTCAGAAATTTTTATCTGCTCAATATAGTTTAGATAGTGAAGTTTGGGGCATGATGAAAGATGAAGTTTGGGATAATTATACCGAATTTATGTATGAATATGGTTTGATTGATAAGACGATTGCTGCTGGTGAGCAGTACACAAATGATTTTATAAAATAAGGATTGTAAAAATGAAGCTTCAAATAAAAGATGTTTCCATTTCATTTGAGAATGATTGTATATTAGAAAAATTGTGTTTGGACATAGAAGAGGGCGAATTTGTGGCACTGGTTGGTCCTTCCGGATGTGGGAAGAGTACATTGCTGAATGTATTAGCAGGTGTGTTAGAACCGGAGGAAGGCAGTGTTTATGTGAATGATACAAAGATACACGGAGTTTC
Organism: Roseburia sp.; assembly: GCA_017547315.1. Next base: position 4,007 of record JAFYQA010000210.1, read on the forward strand.
TTCACATTTTGCTTATATGCCACAGAACGACTTGCTTTTGCCGTGGAAAACCATTCTGGATAATGTTACATTATATGGTGCACTTCATGGACAGAAAAAAGAAGCAGAAAAAAAGGCTTTGCAGGAGTTTGAAGTTTTTGGACTGAAGGGTTATGAAAAATCTTATCCGAGTGAACTTTCAGGCGGGATGCGCCAGCGAGCAGCATTTTTGCGAACAGCGTTGTGCAGTGCAGATATTATGCTTCTTGATGAGCCGTTTGGGGCATTGGATGTAATTACGCGTAATGATATGCAGGACTGGCTGTTGCGGCTTCGTGCAGAACTGGGGCGAACAACACTTTTGGTAACACATGATATTGATGAAGCCTTGTATCTGGCAGATCGTATTGTAATATTAGGCGGCAGACCAGCAACGGTAGTGCGCGAAATCAATTTAAAAAATGTACAAAAAAGCAGGGAATGGCTGTATGACCAGACGGGACTTCGTAAAGAAATTCACAGCCTGTTAAAGTCATGATAGGGTTGGTAGATGGTCACATTCATGCGACAAAAGAATTATTGTCGGTTCTGAAAAAGAATTGTGTATATTGTATTGCTAATTCAGATAATTTGCAGGAGTATGAATGGTTGAAAAATGCCAATATACCAGAAATGATCGTTTCAGTAGGGATTCATCCATGGAAGGCGGATGTGACAGATTGGCAGGAAATGGAAACGATTTTAAGAGAAGCAAAAGTAATAGGTGAGATAGGCTTGGATAATGTTTGGTGTAATGTCGATATGGAGACTCAGCGAAAGGTTTTTTTGAAGCAGTTAGAGTTAGCAAGGGACTCACAAAAACCTGTCATACTGCATACCAAAGGAATGGAAAAGGAAATATTAGAAATCATCCGTGAATTTCCAAATCGGTATTTGGTACACTGGTATTCTTGTGAGAACTATTTAGAAGAATATATAAAAATGGGATGTTGGTTTACCGTGGGTCCTGCGATATTACAAGATAAGTCAGTAGAAGCTGTAGCAAGGAAAGTACCGATAGAACGTTTATTAATTGAGTCTGACGGTTTGGAAGGGATAAGCTGGGGACAGAATCGGGAAATTAGAGGATCAGATTATATAGAAGCAATGGAAAAGCATCTCTATACAGTAGCTGACATCTGTGGATGCAAGGTGGAGAGTTTATTGAAGCAGATGAAACAAAATTTCGTAGAGTTTATACAAGGTTAAGAAAAAGAGTTTTTTTGTAGTAAACTTCTAAAACCAACATAGAAGTACCACATTTGGAACAACAGAGAGGGTCGTATCCGAAGGAGAGAAGTTACCGGCACCGCCAAAAGAAGGGTCACCACAATGAATCATCTTGTTGATATTTCGGATGACAGCAGGCTGAGGGCGGAGTTCATAAATGATATGTTCATAATAGAATTTTACAATAAAACAAGCCAAAGAAAAACCCCTTCCCCTCATGAATGAGGGGCTAGGGGAGTTGAGAGTGTCGAAGACACTTTTTTATTATAAAAAATTTTTTATGAGAAGTATGTTGTAATGAGTGTACGTGAAACATTTGTTGAATAAAATTTATGGTTTGGTAGAATTAGTGGAACGCAAATAGTAAGTGTCAAAATATTTTTCAATAATAGCAAATGGCGCAGAACCGATGTCTAGTATAGCCTGATGAAAAGCTATTTCATCAAATTCAGTGCCGTATTTTTTCATAGCCATTTCTTTTAAATCTAAGAATTCTAAATATCCTACGTAATATTGTAAATAGTTTCCGGGTTCGCCTACGATATATTCGTAAATTTGTTTTATAACGGACTCATTTTCTATGCCATAGTTATTCCAAAAAGCAACCGTATCTTTTAGGGTCCAGCCATCATAGTGAATTCCCAGGTCAGTAGAAGCGTAGAGACTTAGCATGGCGGACTGGTCTTTTTGCATGACGAAAGCTACGTTAGGGTCAATATCTGCATATTGATAGGAAAGCATTTCTACGTAAGTTGCCCAGCCCTCTACATAGCCACCACAGTTTGTGAGACATCTGGCAGGATTCTGTCCGGATTCGTAGGACATGATAGTTTGATAGAGATGCCCCGGAAATCCTTCGTGGGCTAAAGTTGTAAAGTAATCGAGAGTGGTAGTATCATAATCTGCACTGATATGAATAGAGTTTTTTGAGTAATCGTCAATTGGTGCGGTGATATAATAAGCAGGTGCTACATAATCAGCGATACATTCGTCAATCAGAGTTACGGTATACGTAGTGTAGGGAGGTGCAGGAAAATCCAGCAGCATATCTTTTTGTAACTCTTCTAAAGTGGCATCAGGGTCTTTGGATTCCAAAAGAGCATCGTCATAATAACTCCAGAAGTCGTCATATTTGTAAACGATTTCTGAGGCGGCGAGTAAATCTTCTTCTCGTTGGCGACTGATAGCTTCCTGTATATCTGGGATGTCATCGGAACATCCGGTGGAGTAATAAACCAAATGTTTGTAATATTCTCTACCATCAGGAAAATAGCACAGCCCCTGTTCATTCTTTCCGCATCCCAATAATTTGGACATTTCTGTACCAAGATATTGATAAGCCTTTACTAATTCATTTCTTACTAATTGTTCATTTTGATAAATATAGGCTTCACGTTCTTCATCTGACAAATCTGGAAAATTTTCTATACGAGAATGAAAAGTTTTGATTAAAAAATGATTGTCAGCAGCGACAACAAAGTCTCGGCATTGATCGATAACCGATTGACAAGCATAGTCAGGCATAAAAAGCCCTGCGGCAGCTTTTTGTTTTTCGAAATCTATGATTTGCGCAAAGTAATCGTCTACTTGAGCCAAAAGAACCAAATAGTCTTTGATATCTCCTTCATCATAAAAAATATATTCTTCAAATAGGAGTGGTAATTGAGCATGTACTCCACCAGATGGTGACAGAGGTTCTTCGTAGAGAGCGAAAGGAGCCATTTCTAATTGTAATTTAAAATAATCGCTTAAAACATCACGGGATACTTGCTGTTCTAAAGAAAGGTCAGTTTTAGAGAATGGTTGTAAGGCCGCAAGGTAGTTTTCTATGCGGGCATTAGCCTCAGCTTTTTCGTTGTCTGAAAAATCTCCTAAAGTGACTTCGTAATTCATAATACCCGCATTACCTGGATGTGCCAGTGTAAAATGCAGGTTAATGGTATTTTGAGAAATTTCCTGACGGAATATTTTTTCTAAAAGTTTATCAAAGGCAGCAGGAGTATGTGTGGAAGATAATGGTGTTGTAAGGTTACAACCACAGAAAAAAACAAGAAGCAGTATTATAGAAAGAAATTTTTTTCTCATATTTTTGAAGATATCCTGATTTTGTTAAGATATTTTATGAAGAAAAGAAAGGCTTTATGAATAGTAGAGAACGGACGTGCATAAAATGCAAAGATGGAACGATTTGGAAATGTAAATTGGCGTGTGTAATTAGGAAGGGAAGCAGAACGTGAATTATTTATGGGCAGGCATGATTTTAGTGGGTATCGTATATGCGGCTTTTACGGGGAGATTGCCGGATGTGACAACTGCGGCACTTGATTCTGCCAAAGAAGCGGTGACATTATGTATCACCATGCTTGGTGTGATGTCGTTTTGGATGGGACTGATGAAAATTGCAGAAAATGCGGGTATAATTGCGGGGCTTACTAGAAAACTAAGACCGGTTTTACGTTTTTTATTTCCTAGAATTCCAAAAGATCATATTGTAAATGAGTATCTTTCCACGAATATAATTGCAAATATTTTTGGACTTGGCTGGGCGGCAACTCCAGCGGGGTTAAAAGCAATGGTAGAGTTGCAAAAAATAAATGAAGAAAATTGTAGATATTATGACGAGAATCCGTATCGTGGAAAGGATATCGCAACCAAGGAGATGTGTGATTTTTTGATTATCAACATTTCTTCGCTACAATTAGTACCCATAAATATTATTGCTTATCGTGCACAATATGGAAGTGTGGCACCGACAGATATTATGGGAGCTGCAATTGCAGCGACAACGGTGGGAACGATAGTTGCGATTGTTTTTTGCAAGTTAATGCCGGATAGAGGAAGCGTATCGGGATAAGATATTTTAGATAATCAGAGTGGAATGATATGGAGCAGTATGTATGCAATTTTTGTTATTTTTGTCGGAAACAATAATCCCGATTTTTATCGTCTGGATTGTGGTATATGGACTTGTGAGTCATCGTCCCGTATATGAAGATTTTATTGAGGGGGCAAAAGATGGGTTTAAAACGGTACTTGGTATTTTGCCGACTTTAATAGGACTTATGGTAGCAGTGGGCGTGTTGCGTGCGTCGGGTTTCTTAAATATGCTTGGTACTGTATTATCTGCGTTGATTCCAGACGAGATTTTTCCAACGGAATTATTGCCATTATCTCTCGTAAAAATGTTCTCGTCGTCTGCATCTACCGGACTGTTGTTGGATATTTTTAAGGTGCATGGACCGGATTCATTATTAGGAAGAACAGCAGCCATTATGATGAGCAGCACAGAGACGATTTTCTATACACTTTCGATCTATTTTATGTCGGTGAATATCAAAAAAAGCCGTTATACAGTGGCGGGTGCATTGGTATGTACGATAGCGGGACTTTTTGCAAGTATTTATTTTGCGCACTTTATGTGAATGAGAGATTTCGGTGGAAAAATATTTAAGAAAATAGGTATAAAATAAAAAAAGATGTATATAATATATTATATTATAAACAAAGTAATAACAATCAAGCAACGCGGGATGGAGCAGTCTGGAAGCTCGTTGGGCTCATAACCCAAAGGTCGCAGGTTCAAATCCTGCTCCCGCAATCAAAAAAGATCTGAAATCTCGGGATTTCAGGTCTTTTCTTTCGTTTTTGATACAAAAAAGTAGGACGTGAAAAGAGCAAAATATTGTGTTTTGAAATGAGGTTTGCTAAAATAAACCCATCAAAAAACTTTTTTATTAGGAGCATAAGTGAAAACGAATGAAGTGTGTGTTATTTATTTCTGGTATCATATTATTGCTTACTGCCATTCTCTTCACCATTGAAAAAATGATTTTTACTCCATTTAAAGGCACTGGCAAGAACTGGTTACATCACGCGGATTATAATGGACGGCATATTGTTTTTAAAAGCAAACGCAGTAACTTAAATGGTTGGTTTTATGGTGAGAACAATACTTCGCCTAAAGGCTTGATTATTTTCTCTCATGGAATGGGAGTAACCTCGGAATACTATCTTCCTGAAATACTCTATTATGCTGGGGCAGGTTATAAAGTTTTTGCATTTGATAACACCGGATATGGCACAAACAAAGGATTGTTTCTTGGTTTTTCTCGAGCTGCCATGGACTTAAAGTACGCCATAGAGTATGCAGACGATGGAACATTACCAATCGCATTGATCGGGCACAGTATGGGAGGATATGCGGTCTGTTCTGTTCTCAAGCATTTGAATTTGTCCAAACACAATATCAAAACTGTTGTAACCTATGCGGCTTTTGACAATCTGTCGGATACAACAGTTGGTTTTCTTAAGGCGCAGGGAAGCCTCCTTAAAATGATCGTTGCAAAGATGCTCTGTTTTGGGCAGTTCTTGCTTCATGGATCTAACGCCTATTTAAAAGCGTCTGATATGGTTGAAAAAAATCAGCAAATTCAATTTATTATGCTTCACGGAGATAACGACGATGAAATTGATATGAGAACTGCAAGTCTAATCTCAAAACCATTCACCAATCCTAATGTTGAAAAAATTGTCATTTCCGACCCGGAAATTAATACTCATATGGGTGTTGTCAGAAAAAACGGCGTGGCAACAAATGGAATAAATGAAGAAATTGTCAAGCGCATCATGAAGAAATTATAGCTTGTTGGAGCGGCCGCTTCCAATTAGTTGGTCTGTTCCTTAAATGCAAGGGATGGTCACCAATTTTCGGGGGCTTTTTGTATGGTAAAATGGTATATTTTGGGTAAATAGAGGAGATGTGCGATTCCGCAATTTTATAACTATGAGAAAACAAGCAGAACAAATAATTAATCGTGCAATTGCTGCTGTGCTTCCCGACGCGGCAGTAA
>JAFYQA010000211.1 GCA_017547315.1 Roseburia sp.
AAAATGGAATTATTAGAGATTTGTAAACAGGCGAAAGCTATTAAAGGGACAATTGGTATTTTAGATACTAATACCAAAAATAAAGTGCTTTTAAAAGTGGCAGACGCTTTGGTAAAAGACAGTGATTATATTTTAAGCGAGAATGTAAAGGATTTAAAAAATGGTAGAGCAAATGGTATGGCGGAGGGCTTGTTAGACCGTTTAATGCTGACTGAAGATCGTATCGAGCAGATGGCAGAAGGTTTAAGACAAATCGTGGCGTTAGATGATCCTATTGGTGAAGTGCTTTCTGTGAAAGTACGTCCAAATGGACTTAGAGTAGGAAAAAAACGCGTGTCATTAGGTGTAGTAGGTATTATCTATGAAGCCAGACCAAATGTAACGGCAGATGCTTTTGGATTGTGTTTTAAAACCGGAAATGTTGTGATTTTAAAAGGTGGCAGTGATGCAATTTTTTCAAATATTGCGATTGTAAATGTCATCAAACGTGCCTTAAGGGAAGCAAATGTGCCGGAAACAGCGATTTCTCTAATTGAAAGTACAGATAGAGAGACGGCAACAGCATTTATGAAAATGAATGAATATGTGGATGTACTCATCCCAAGAGGTGGAGCAGGACTGATTAAAACGGTGGTAAATCAGGCAACGATTCCGGTGATTGAGACAGGAACTGGAAATTGCCATATTTTTGTGGATGAAACTGCTGATTTAGATATGGCAATTGAGATTATCATGAATGCGAAGACACAACGTATCGGTGTGTGCAATGCCTGTGAGTCGCTTGTTATTCATGAAAATGTGATAGAGGCATTCATTCCGCAACTGTTATCACGTTTGCAGTCAAAGTCTGTGGAAGTGCGCTGTGATGAGCCAATTAAGGCTTGTGCAAATATGCAGAGCGAATTAAATGCAGAATTGATAAAAGAAGCTACGGATGCGGATTGGGGAACAGAATATTTGGATTATATTCTTTCTGCAAAAACAGTAAGTAGTATCGAAGAAGCAATCGAACACATTAACCGCTATAATACAGGGCATTCAGAAGCGATTATTACGAATGATTATAATCATGCAGAAAAGTTTTTGAATGAAATTGATGCTGCATGTGTGTATGTAAATGCGTCAACTCGCTTTACGGATGGTTTTGAGTTCGGTTTTGGTGCAGAAATCGGCATCAGTACACAGAAACTTCATGCAAGAGGACCAATGGGATTAGAGGCTCTTACCAGCACAAAATATGTGATTTATGGAAATGGTCAGACACGATAAACGTAGAGAATTAGAAAATAGAAAAGGAAATATATGAAAAAACAACAGTTTGAATTAAAATTAATCGATAAACATGATATTCCAACAGAGGAACCAGCCAGACAGTATTATTTTATGGATATTGCCAAAGAGTATGTGGCACAGTTAGCAGAGAAAAAAGGTGCACCGCTTACATTCCATGTAACTACGTTTGGTTGTCAGATGAATGCCAGAGATTCTGAAAAATTAGTAGGTATTTTAGAACGCATCGGCTATGTAGAAGTAGAGGATGAAAAGGCGGATTTTGTTATTTATAATACCTGCACGGTTCGTGAGAATGCGAATAATAAGGTTTACGGTCGTCTTGGCTATTTGAACGGTTATAAGAAGAAAAATCCATATATGATGATTGGTTTATGCGGTTGTATGATGCAGGAGCCAACCGTTATTGAGAAAATCAAATCCAGCTATTCTTTTGTGAATTTGGTATTTGGAACGCATAATATTTATAAATTTGCAGAATTAATTGTTAATGCATTAGAAGCAGGGCGCTTAACGATTGATATTTGGAAGGATACAGATAAAATCGTAGAAGATTTACCAGTTGAACGTAAATATTCTTTCAAATCAGGCGTTAATATTATGTTTGGCTGTAATAACTTTTGTAGTTACTGTATCGTGCCATATGTGCGAGGCAGAGAGCGAAGTCGTGAAACAAAAGAAATCGTTCGAGAGATTGAGCGTCTGGTAGCAGATGGTGTCAAAGAAGTTATGCTGTTAGGACAGAATGTTAACTCTTATGGTAAAAATTTAGATACACCTATGACTTTCTCTGAATTATTGAAAGAAATTGAGAAAATTGAAGGTTTAGAACGTATTCGTTTTATGACATCTCATCCGAAGGATTTGTCAGATGAATTGATTGAGACTATGAAAAATTCCAAGAAGATTTGTAATCATTTCCACTTGCCTTTACAGTCTGGTAGCAGTCGTATTTTAAAGATTATGAACCGCCACTATGACAAAGAGCATTACCTGGAACTGGTGCGCAAAATCCGTGAAGCAGTGCCGGATATTGCGATTACAACCGATATTATCGTAGGTTTCCCAGGTGAGACGGAAGAAGACTTCTTAGAAACAATGGATGTGGTTCGCCAGGTTGAGTATGATAGTGCGTTTACCTTTATTTATTCAAAGCGTACTGGAACTCCTGCTGCAAGTATGGAGGATCAGGTGCCAGAAGATGTGGTAAAAGACCGTTTTGACAGGCTTTTGAATTTAGTTCAAGAGATTTCTGCTAAAAAAGCAGGTGCATTAACAGGCCAGACTTTACCGGTATTAGTAGAAGAGCAGAACGAGCAGGATGCAGCTTTGGTGACAGGTAAACTAACCAATAATTCGACTGTTCATTTTGCGGGAACACCGGATATGATTGGAACGATTCAGAATGTGCGCTTAAATGAGTGTAAAGGATTTTATTATATTGGAGAAATCGTTTCATAGTAATGGTCTAAGATATTTTGCGCAATTCTGATGGAAATAGTATTGCGAGAAGAACGTATGTTTGGTATAATGTAGCCAGATTATAAACAAGGCAGGGAACATTATGTATTCATATATCAGAGGAATCTTAGCAGATGTAGAGGAGAATTTAGTAGTTATTGAAGCAGGTGGTATCGGATATAACATCTATACCACAGCCCAGACTTTTGATTATCTGCCGTCTGTTGGAGAAGAATTGAAATTATATACGTATCTGAATGTCAGAGAAGATGCTATGTTATTATACGGCTTTCTGACGAAGGATGATTTGCGTGTATTTAAGCTATTATTAGGTGTCAGTGGCATCGGTCCTAAGGGTGCGTTGGCGATTTTAGGTGTGATGTCTACAGATGATTTGCGATTTGCAGTACTGGCAGAGGATGCCAAAGCGATTGCTAAAGCACCGGGCATTGGAGCAAAGACTGCCCAGCGTTTGATTTTAGAATTGAAGGATAAGTTAAGCCTTGAAGATGCTTTTGAGCAGAAATTAGCGAATGAATCAGTGAAGAAGACTCCGAATCAGATGTCTGGTGTTAAGAATGATGCTGTTCAGGCATTAGTAGCACTGGGTTATTCTTCTTCTGATGCGTTGAAGACAGTTAATGCGGTTGAGATTACAGAAGATTCTGACGTAGAGGATGTATTAAAGGTAGCCTTAAAGAATATGGCTTTTATGTAGTACTGACATCGGATAAATATGGATGTCGGAATATATTAGAAAAAGTAATCGAAAGTAATTAGTGATTACAGTGCAGGAGGAAGTCCATGGAAAAACGTGTTATTTCCACACAGGTTATGGAAGAGGACATTAAGAATGAAAAAACACTTAGACCTCAGACTTTAGACCAGTACATCGGACAGGCAAAAGCAAAAGAGAATTTAAAAATATATATCGAAGCAGCGAAAGGGCGAGGAGAGTCGTTAGATCATGTATTATTTTTCGGACCTCCAGGCCTTGGTAAGACCACGCTAGCGGGGATTATCGCTAATGAGATGGGGACACACATGAAAGTGACAAGTGGTCCAGCTATTGCGAAACCAGGCGAGATGGCTGCGATTTTAAGTAATCTGCAAGAGGGAGATATTCTTTTTGTAGATGAGATTCATCGTTTAAACCGTCAGGTAGAAGAAGTGCTGTATCCTGCGATGGAGGATTATGCCATAGATATTATGATTGGAAAAGGCTCTTCGGCACGTTCCATTCGCCTTGATTTACCGAAGTTTACGTTAGTGGGTGCGACGACCAGAGCAGGTTTATTGTCTGCACCTTTACGTGATCGTTTTGGTGTAATTCATCATTTAGAGTTTTATACCATTGATGAATTGAAAACGATTATTATCAATGCAGCGAAGAAATTGAAGGTTGAGATAGATGAAGCGGGAGCCTATGAACTTGCAAGACGTTCCAGAGGAACCCCTCGACTTGCAAATCGTTTGTTAAAACGTGTCAGAGATTTTGCAGAAGTGAAGTATGATGGTAAGATTTCTAGAGAAGTAGCTGCATTTGCCCTAGATTTACTAGAAGTAGATAAAATGGGCTTAGATCAGAATGATAGAAATATTTTAATGACTATGATTGAGAAATTCCAAGGAGGTCCGGTTGGGTTGGATACACTTGCAGCTGCAATTGGTGAAGATGCCGGTACAATTGAGGATGTTTATGAACCATATCTGGTGAAAAATGGATTTATTATTCGTACACCCAAAGGTCGTATGGTGACAGATATAGCATATAAGCATTTCGGACTTGATAGCGTGAACAAATAGTTGCGTTTCGAATCCGGTGCGATTATAATTTACATATGATGAAGAGAATGAGCTGCGTTTTGCGGCAGGGGAGGAAGCAAGATGGCGGAGAAAACCGTTGCTGATGTGATTATTGGTGGCAAAGTATATACCTTAAGCGGTTATGAAGATGAAGCGTATTTACAGAAAGTTGCCAGTTATATTAATAATAAAATGAATGAATTGGATGCAGTAGAAGCATTCAGACGATTCCCGATAGATATGAAGTCTGTTTTAATACATTTGAATATTGCGGACGATTATTTTAAAGCGAAAGCATATTTAGAAAAAATGGAAGTTGAAGCAGAGAACAAAGATAAGGAACTTTACGATTTGAAGCATGATTTGATTGCATGTCAGATTAAGGCGGAAAGTGGTGAAAGTGCATTAAAAGAATTAGAAGCAGAGAATAAGGAATTGATGTTAGAAGTTGCCAGATTAGAGGCGGCATTAGAAGATGCTAAAGCACAAAAGGTAGAGAAAACGACAACTTTTACTTCGAAGAAGAAGTAAAATCGTAATTATATAGATACGGAATAATTACGTAAAATCAAAAACAGGGGCGTAGATTCGTCCCTTTTTCAATTCATAGGAATTTCTTGTGAATTATGTTCCTGTAAAATAAGGGAGGTTTTTATGACAAAACAGATTGAATTATTGGCACCAGCCGGTTCGTTTGAAATATTTAAAGCAGTGATCGCAGCGGGAGCAGACGCAGTATATGTAGGTGGGAATGCTTTTGGTGCAAGAGCTTATGCGAACAATTTTTCAGAAGAAGAATTGTTAGAAGCGATTGATTATGCACATTTGCATCATCGTAAGTTGTATTTAACTGTAAATACATTATTCAAAGAGAACGAGTTAACAGAACAGCTTTATCCTTATTTACTGCCTTATTATAAACAGGGACTAGATGCGGTAATCGTACAGGATATAGGCGCTTTTCGTTTTATCAAGGAGCATTTCCCAGGATTAGAGATTCATACGAGTACACAGATGACAGTGACAAATCGCTACGGAGCAGAGATGATGAAATCTTTGGGTGCAACTCGAGTTGTAACAGCTAGAGAAATGTCATTTGCGGAAATAGAGGATATTTCTAAGAATGTAGATGTAGAGATTGAGAGTTTTGTACATGGAGCATTGTGCTATTGTTTTTCCGGACAGTGTCTGTTAAGCAGCGTGATTGGTGGCAGAAGCGGTAATCGTGGACGTTGTGCACAGCCATGTCGTCTTCCGTATGAAGCTTTTGATAGTGATATGAAAAAAACTGGTAATGCAAAAAAGCCTTATGTATTAAGTCCAAAGGATTTGTGTACTATTGAGATGATACCACAACTTGTAAATGCTGGTATTTATTCTTTCAAAATTGAAGGAAGAATGAAACAGGCAGAATATGCTGCAGGTGTCGTTTCTATATATCGTAAATATATCGATTTATATATGGAAAAAGGCGAAGAAGGTTATCGTGTATCTGACAAGGATTATCAGAAATTGTTGGATTTAGGTAACCGTAGTGGCTTTACGGATGGCTATTATAACAGACACAATGGTGCAGATATGATTACTTTTGAGCAGCCAAGCCATAAAAAGGCCAATGAAGCGTTACAGGAGACAATTCGCCAGAAATATGTCAATACAGAAATAAAAGAAAAAATCAATGGAAACTTAATATTATCGAAAGATTTACCTGCTATACTATCCGTAATGTATGAGGATGTAGAAGTCGTTGTAAGTGGAGATATCGTACAACCCGCATTAAAACAACCTCTTTCACGAGATAAAATTGATGAAAATATGCGAAAAACAGGGAATACGCCATTTGAGTTTGCATCATTGTATATTGAAATGAACGATGATATTTTTATGCCGATGAAATCATTGAATCAATTAAGAAGAGATGCATTAGATGCACTTGAGGAGAAACTTTTAGAGATGTATCGGAGAGATGATGGCGTAAAAGAAGCAGGGGATGAGTTCTGCGGCGAGAACAGAAGTGCTTATCGAAAAGATGCTTCTGATTTACGAGCGGTTAGTATTACAGTCTCCATTGAAAATCAGGAACAATTACCACCACTATTAGAACGGAAAATGGTCGATTCTATTTATCTTGATAGTAGTTGTTATAGCAGAAAAACACTAGTAGAAGATTTAGAATCAGATTGTTCATTGATTAAACAAGCAGGGAAAAAGGCATACTTTATTTTGCCAGCCGTTTTTCGAAAGCATACTTCTGATTTTTATAAAAATATCGCCAAGGATTTACAAAATTTACCATTAGATGGTTTTATGATAAAGAACTATGATGCACTTTGGTTTGTTAAGACTTATCTGACGGAAAAAGCATTTATTATTGACCATAATTTATATACTTACAATAATAAGGCAGTGGAAGAGTTAGAGCATTTTGAACCATTACGTGTGACGGCTCCATTAGAATTAAATAAAAAGGAACTGCTGCATCGCAATAATCAAAATAGTGAACTGATTATTTACGGTAAGCTTCCATTAATGACATCTGCTCAGTGTGTAAAACGAAGTACAAAAGGATGTAACAGAGTACCAGAAACATTCTATATAAAAGATAGATATAATGTGATTTTCCCTATTAAAAATAATTGTAATGAGTGCTATAATATTATATATAATTCGCTTCCGCTCATCTTATTTGGGCAGGCAGAAGAACTAAAACGTATGCAGTTTGCTGCGTACCGTTTATCATTTACTACTGAAGATGTGAAAGAAGTAGAGAAAGTACTAGATATTTGTACAGAAGTATTTATAGACGAAACCCAAAAAATAAGAGATATATATAGTGGCGAGTTTACTTATGGCCATTATAAAAGAGGAGTGGAATAACATATGTTAAACCTCATAATTGAAGTGTCCCAGTATTTAATAATTATATTATTTGGATTGTATACAGCACAGTGTTTTGTATCACAGATACCGGGACTTCGTGAGCAGACAAGGAATGGAATTTATCACTGGCAAAGGATACTGATTTATATCGTTCATATGGTTGCGTCCAATTTAATATACATAGTAACGGATGACTTGCGTATGGTTATTTTGTACGTTGCTCAATTTGCTTTGATTACGGTTATTCAGTGCTTTTTTCAGTTTTTCTATGAGAAAGCTTCACGCCTGCTTACCAACAACATGTGTATGTTGTTAGTCATTGGTTTTGTTATGTTAAGTCGCATTTCACCGGATAAAGCGATTAAGCAGACGGTAATTGTGGCAATTGCGTCTATGCTGGCGTTTATAGTTCCGCTATGTATTAGACGTGTAGGAATCGTGAGAAATCTCTATCCGGTATTTGCAGCTGGTGGCTTGGGCTGTCTTCTAGCGGTTTATATAGCAGGTGCTATTAGCTATGGTGCGAAATTATCTATTTCGATTGGTGGTGTTTCGTTTCAGCCGGCAGAATTTGTTAAAATATCATTTATCTTTTTTGTGGCCGGAATGTTATATAAGAATACCAGTTTTACAAGAGTATGTATTACCACTGTACTAGCTGCGGCACATGTGCTGATTTTAGTTATTTCTAAGGATTT
>JAFYQA010000212.1 GCA_017547315.1 Roseburia sp.
GAGAAGTGAGGCGGGCGAGAAGATAACATTCCGTTCTAATTATGACTTGGAATACGATGAAAATATTCAGTATTTAGAGACATGCTTATCGAAAGAGAAAAACGAAGGTATGGAAGATATATATTGGGAACTGGCAGGATCTGGTGATCCGGGAGAAAGTAGCCAGCTTATGCTAATCGGGATGATGATTGACAGCCATGAAGTACATCGTTATGGCAATGAAGTGGAACTGATTCTCTATAAGAATAGAGAAGAGATGTGGTAAGTTGTGTATTGTAAATAGTAGGATACATGAAGTAATAAAATGTGAGGAGAGATAGAGTAAAATGGAAAAATTAAAAGCATTGTTTTCGGCTACGGATATGACGACCGGAACACCATGGAAAAGAATTGTTATTTTTACATTACCAATGTTACTTGGTAATATTGCACAGCAGTTATACAGTACTGTAGATAGTATTGTAGTAGGAAAGTATGTAGGTGATAATGCCTTAGCGGCAGTAGGTAGTGCGGCACCAGTTTTGAACCTTTTATTAGTGCTTTTTGTAGGTATTAGTATGGGTGCGAGTATCATGGTTGCGCAGTATTTTGGTGCGAGACAGAGAGAAGAATTATCACAGACAATTGGTAACTGTATTACATTAACAGGTATTGCTGTTTTAATTATTATGGTGACGTCACTAGTTATTACAAGACCATTGTTAGAGATGCTTGGAACACCGGTAAGTATCATTGACTGGTGTACGGATTATTTGATGATTTCGTTCCTTGGTTCAGTAGGTAGTGCTTATTATAATATTTTATGTGGTGTGTTACGTGGATTAGGTGATGCATTCTCAGCTTTGATTTATCTGTTAGTTGCAACTGTGTTAAATATTATTTTAGACCTTGTATTTGTGGCAAACTTAGGAATGGGTGTAGCAGGTGTTGCTTGGGCAACAATTATTGCACAGGCGATTTCAGCAGTACTTTGCTTCCGTCGATTGGCGAAATTGACAGATGTATTTGATTTGAAACCACACTATTTAAAACTCAATGGTATTTATGCGAAAAAAGTTATTGCACTTGGTCTTCCATCAGGTTTGACACAGGCGATTATGTCTATGGCGATGATTATTGTGCAGTCCCTTACAAATAGTTTCGGTGAGGCGTTTATCGCTGCGAACGTTATTGTAATGCGTGTAGATGGTTTTGCGATGCTTCCGAATATGTCATTTGGTACAGCCATGACGACTTACACAGGACAAAATGTAGGTGCAAGAAAATTTGATCGTGTGACACAGGGTGCAAAACAGGGTACGATTCTTGCGGTGGTGACTTCTACCGTATTAACATTTTTAATTCTTACTTTTGGTAAGCAGCTGATGGGAATTTTCACAGAGACAGCATCCCTTGTAGAATTGAGTAGAACGATTATGGGTATTATTGCTCCTGGTTACATTGCGATTGCAGTAACTATGAGTTTGTCAGGTGTTATGAGAGGTGCCGGAGATACTATGACACCGATGTGGATTTCTCTTTTTACAACCGTTGCAGTTCGTGTACCGGTAGCATATATTATTGCGTTCCTTACAAGAAGTGCAGAGATGCCAAACGGTAACCAGTTCTGTATTCAGATTTCATTAGTATCTTCATGGCTTTTAGGTGCGTTGATTACTACTATTTTCTATCTGCGTGGCAAGTGGAAAAAGAAATTGATGCGTATGGAATAATAATTGAAAAAAGACTTACATGAAACTGCCTCAAGGCTATGACAAAAGATCATGGCTTTGGGGTATTAATGTTACAATAGTAGTTGTTGTTTGGGGTAAATGGAGAGCGTGCTATAAGAGGGACTAAGAATGAAAAGATTTTTAGCTATATTGGGAGCGATTATATCGGTGAGTATGCTGGCAGCATGTGGAGCATCAGACGATAATAACGAACAGGGTGTTACAGTGAATAAAGGGACAGAAGCTAGTGTCGAATGGGAAACGGAGACAGAAAAAGAGGCGATTACGCTAGTGTATGCAGAAGTAAATCCATTGGATACGATTGCGGGGCAGACTGCAAAGGCATTTAAAGCAAAAGTAGAGGAATTGTCGAACGGAACTATTCGCATTGACGTACAGCATAGTGCAGTACTTGGTTCTGAGTATGAAGTGCTAGAGTCTATGTTGGGAGGAAGCGGAACGATTGATTTGGCGAGAATTTCTGCATTTGCATTGACTGCTTACGGTGGCGAGAAGTCTAAGCTATTGTCATTGCCATATACGTTTTCTAATAGAGAACATTTTTGGAATTTTGCAAATTCTGACTTGGCGAAGGAGTTTTTAATGGAGCCTCATGAAAATGGAAGTGGCGTCAGAGGATTGTTCTACGGAGAAGAGGGATTTAGACATTTCTTTTCTACGGAGTCTTTAGATGGAATCGAGGATTTGAATGGTAAGAATGTCCGCGTATCGGAAGATCCGGTTATGGTAGCGTTGGTTGAGTGCTTGGGAGCAACTCCGAAAGAAGTATCATTTGCGGATTTGTATTCAGCATTAAGCAGGGATGAAGTGGATGTTGCAGAGCAGCCTCTTAGTAATTACCAGTCGAATGCGTTTGATGAAGTTGCTGAAAACATTATTTTAGATGGTCATACGCTAGGAGCGATACAGGTAATTATCACTGATACGGCGTGGGATAGTCTGACAGAAGAACAGCAGCAGATTCTTATGGAAGCAGGTGTGTATGCATCGGAGCAGAATCGCATGTTATCAGCACAGATGGAACAGGAAGTACTTGCAGAATTGGTAAAAGCAGGTTGTAATGTGACGGAGATAGAGGACATTCAACCGTGGAAGGAAGCGGTAGCACCGCTTATAGAAAAAGAAATCGTTGGAATGGAAGAATTATATCAGCAGATTTTGGATATGAATAAATAAAAGACGGAAAAAAGGTTAGGGTTTTGCGTATGCAAAACCCATTTTCTATATTTTGAATAAATTCTATGTATACATGTAGCAATTAGATTGAAATATAGATAAAAATTGAATATAATATTGGTAACGCTTACATAAATCACTGTGTGTATATTCAAACGGGAATAGACACCGGTGATTAGAAAAAACGCATTGAAAGATGCGAGAATGAGGGATAACATGTTAGGATTTGACCGAAAGCCGATTCGAGGACAGAGATTACAGCCGCTAGATACGATTGCAGGGTTCCGCGTACGACCAGGTTATTATAATAGAAA
>JAFYQA010000213.1 GCA_017547315.1 Roseburia sp.
CTGTACATGAAAAGCATCCAAATGTTATTTTTTATGGGGAAGGCTGGACAATGCCCACAGGTGTAACAAAAGAAGGGTATCTGATGGCTACGCAGCTGAATTCTGCAGAAACGCCGGAGTTTGCATATTTTAGTGATACATTAAGAGATGCATTAAAGGGAAGAGTATTTTATGCAGATTCGAAAGGATATGTAACAGGAGCAGAAGATACGACAGAGATCATGGAAGCATGCCTGTTAGGACAGCCGGATTGGTGTCCGAATCCATCGCAGACGATTAATTATGGTTCCTGCCATGATAATTATGCGCTGATGGATAAAATCGCACAGTCAATTCCAGATGCAGAGCGTAGAGAATGGATTAGCAGTAATAATTTAGCTGCAGCACTGTATATGTTTTCACAGGGCATACCATTTATCCATGCTGGAGAAGAAATTCTTCGTACAAAGGTAGATGCAAATGGTAATTATGTGGAAAATAGTTACGACGCACCGGATTCTGTGAATCGTATCGATTGGAGTGTTTTGGCACAGGAAGAATATCAGAAAAATCTGGCGTATTATAAGGGCTTGATACAGATTCGTAAGAAATATGCATCTTTGCGTTATATGACGACTGCAGAAGTGAATGAACATGTTACATTGTTAAAACCACAGGCAGAGAATGTTATCGTGGTGCAGGTGAAAGATGCAGCGAAACAGGAAGAATTAATCCTCATTTTTAATCCGAATAGAGAAGCGGTGGAAGTGAACATTCCAGAAGAAAAATGGAGTATTTTGGTAGAAAAAGAGCAGGCAAGTATCGAAGGACTTGGCGTATGGGAAGGTGGAAGTATTTCCGTTGCCCCAATTTCAGCAATGGTACTAGCAAAATGCGTGAATTAATAGTAAAATAGAAGTAGTGATGTGTTAGAAAATGAATAAGTAGGTGTAATTATGAAATTTTCATGGAGAGAATGTGCAGCCGGAGTGTGTGCCGTATTAGGTGCGATGTCATGGTTGTATTTGGGTGTTTATCGTCTATGGAAAGGACCGCTTATGAACCTGATTCGAGCCCATCTGGCAGGTAATGTGACTTTATGGCTGTTGTTAGAGGATGTGCTATGGGCGTTCATTTGTTTGACATTAGCAGGCTTCGTGTGGTGTTTGTGGTATATATTGAGAGGTTACTTTAAGGGTAGAAAATAAGCATGATAAAAGAATTGTTAGATACATTAGGCAGAGGTGAAAAACAGCGTGAAACGTTAAGTCAGCTTCGTAGCATGATAAAAGAAGAAGCACCTCGTGCAGAACTAAAAAAAATGATTGGGAATGGCGAAGTGATAATAGATTTGTTATCCCATGAAGATGCTAAAACCAGAAAAAATGCAGCTCTGTTGTTAGGTGATTTGCAGATGCAGTGTGCGTTGTTGAAGTTAAAAGAAGCCTATGAACAGGAAAAGACGCTTTTTGTAAAGAGTTCCTATTTGTCAGCATTGTCTAAACTAGATGTAACGGAGCTGTTAGCGTTTTTTAAAGAAAGAAGAGACGTACTTCTTTCTTTAGAAGTGGCTGACGAGGATAAAAAGCACATTGGTGAGGAATTGCATGAGTTAAATGCCATGATTATTAAGATAGATGGCAGAAAAAAACATACATTTAAAGGTTTCGAAAAGCCTCATATGTTATTATTATCTACCAATCGTGAGCAAAGAGAAGTGACATTAGAGGAAGTGGCAGAACTTTCAGCGACGGTACAAAGACGGGCAGAATTGCATCCGTTGGGAGTTTCTGTTTTTACAAAAGAACTGAAGCCATTTACAAAACTTAGAAGTTATAGAGAATTGTTATTTCCTATTTTAGAGGAAGAAGTAATATCTGAGCAGCCAAAAGAAGCAGCGAACCAGATTTGGAATAGCGGTATTTTGGAATTTTTGCAGGAGTGTCATAAAGAAGCGGCACCATTTTACTTCCGTTTAGAAGTAAAGGCAGCTACACCACAGATGGAGTATGCGAAGAAGCTAGCAATGGCATTAGAACAGATTTCTAGCTATACTTTGATAAATGATACAAAAGATTATGATGTGGAAATTCGCTTGTTGGTAACAAAAGAAGGCGGGTATAGAGTGTTTTTACGATTAAAGACGATTCCGATGAAACGCTTTGCGTATCGTAAGAATGCGATTGCGATGTCGATTCATCCGGCGACAGCAGCGATGATGATGCGTTTAGCAAAGCCATATCTGAAGGAAAATGCGCAGATTTTAGATCCATGCTGTGGCGTTGGTACGATGCTAATTGAACGTGATATTTGTGTGCCTGCCAGAGAAAAATATGGTATTGATATTTTTGGAGACGCTATTACAGGTGCCAGAGAAAATGCTGGATTAGCAGGAGAAAAGATAAATTTTATTCATCGTGATTTTCTTGATTTCAAGCATGAGTATCTGTTTGATGAGATTATTACGAATATGCCAGTGAAAGGCAAAAAAACAAAAGAAGAGATGGATGCTTTTTATGGAGCATTTTTCAAAAAAGCGGCATCTTTGTTAGTGGATGATGGCAAAATTATTATGTATACAAATGAGGCAGGATTTGTGAAAAAACATCTGCGCTTACAGAATAATTTACGATTAGTGCAGGAATTTTGTATTCGCAAAAAAGAACAGTTTTTCTTATATATTATTGAGATGAGATAAGTGTATTTTTAAGATACGAGGTATTGATTCGATGGCTTTTTCAATCAAAACGAGAGAAGAAAAAAAGACAAAAATTGATTTCGGTATCGTAGACCCTGCTTTAATGCAGGATTTGCAGGACCATTTTTGTGATGCTCATAATTTGTATCTGGCGTGTATCAGTAAAAAGCATGGGGTTATTACAAAAGCATACGGTTCAAGAGAGGAACTTTCTTATATCCATAATAAAGTGGATATGGATATGCATGTGTCCCTTTTAAACCGTTTGATTGGTAGTAATGTGGAGAGCGTTGTTGAGATGAACTGTAACCAGAAATCCACGAAGATGTGTGGTATAGCAGTTCGTATTAATGGCGATATTGTGGCGATTTGGGTTGCAATAGGACTAATGGAGGGAGCAGGAGAAGAGTTTCCTTCATATATGAAATGTACTACAGAGGACCAGTTCTATAAATCTATTGAATTTTTAGAAGTCATTTCAAAACATTTATTTACTGTTAAGCAGGAAGAACATCTAGCACAGGAGGCATTTGTGGTGAGCCGTGCCTCAGAGAGTAAGATGGAGGAAGAACTTCGTCGAAATGGTGTGCTGACGTCTGTTGTAAGGATGTTAGAGTCAGAAAATGAGTTTAATAAAATCGTCGATGATATTTTAAAGAGCGTGGGTGAGCATTTGCATATTTCTAATTGTGCACTCATGAGAGAAACTTCAAGAGGCGATTTGGTGGATATGATTTGTGAGTATGCTGAGACAGAGGAAGATTCTATTATCGAATCTGCTCAGAATATTGCAAAGAATGCACTGCCATTCTTTACTGGCAAACCATATATGATTTCGGCTAATTCAGTTATGCCGGAAGAGTTTCGTGTGTTCTTTAACAGAGCGAAGCTTCGTGCAGGAGTATTTTTGCCGATTGCAGTGGATGGAAAAGTGGGCATGTATCTTTGCTTTTTAGAAAAGAAGCAGGATAAAATCTGGGATGTCAATGATATTAAGTTTTTAAACGATGTAAAGAGAATCATACAGAGTATTTTGATAAAACGGATTGCTAAGAATTCTTTGGCAAGTTCGTATGCTTCCTTGGAAGCTATTTTAGAGAATGTAGGCTGTGGAATTTATGTGAGAGATGCAAAGGTAGGACAAGTACTGTATACGAATAAAAAGTATAGAGTTGCCTTTGAAAGTGCGTTTGAAGAACAGGGCGTTGAGGAATATATCGCCGCTGTTATTGAGTCACAGGAATTGTATCAGGAATTCTATTTTGAAAAACAAGAAAAGTGGTTTGCATTCCAATGTACTCAGATTAATTGGATTGATGGAAGAGACGTAGAATTATGTGCTATTTTTGACGTGTCTGCAAAACGTTTTTATCAGAAAAAGATGGAGAAGCAGGCAAGCCATGATTTGCTGACAGGATTATACAACCGTATTCGCTGTGAGCAGGATTTGGAACAGTGCGTTAAAAATACATCAGAATTGGGTATGGAAGGCGCCATTTTATATATCGATTTAGATGATTTTAAACATATCAATGATGGATTAGGACATCAGTATGGTGATGCATTACTCCAAAGTATTGCAAAACATTTGTGCAAGATTCCTAGTGTGGACGGCAATTGCTATCGTGTAGGTGGTGATGAGTTCCTGATTATTGTGCAGCATGATCATTATCCATTATTAGAGAAGATTATTGAAGAGATAAAAGAATTATTTGGTAAGCCTTGGCTTTTAAAGGGAAGAGAGTATTATTGCACCATGAGTATGAGTGTAATACGCTTCCCGACAGAAGGAGATCGCTTTGACGAATTGATTAAGAAAGCGGATGCAGCGTTGTTCAATGCGAAAAATGCAGGTAAGAACCGCGTTTACTTCTATGACGAGAATCATGATATTGGTTCCTATAAACGATTAGACTTAGAGAAAAATATGCGTAATGCGACACAGAGCCGTATGGAAGAATTTGAGGTATTCTGTCAGCCAATCGTAGATGTGACGCAGGAAGGTACGCCTTGTATAGGTGGAGAAGCATTGGTGCGTTGGAATTCTAAGGAATTGGGCTATGTGTCACCGGTAGATTTCATTCCGCTATCCGAGTACTTAGGATTGATTAATCCAATTGGTACCCATGTATTGCGCGAGGCATGTAAACGATGCAAATCATGGAATGACAAGGGGCAACCGGATTTCTCTATTAATGTCAATCTCTCTGTTGTGCAGCTATTACAACCGGATATCGTTGATATTATTTCTGAAGTTATTAAGGAAACAGGTATTATTCCAGACCATCTGCATTTAGAAGTAACAGAAGGTTTGGCAATCAATGATATGAGCCGTATGAAACAAATTTTGGCGGATATCAGGGCACTTGGTGTTAAGGTAGCACTAGATGACTTTGGAACTGGTTATTCATCATTAAATCATATTCGTGAAATGCCGATTGATATCATTAAGATTGACCGCTGCTTTATCGAAGATATTGAAAAAGATGATTTTGCAAAATCATTTGTTAAGATTGTTACGGAACTAGCCAATGTAATTGGTGTAAAAACCTGTATCGAGGGTGTGGAATCTTTGGAGCAGGTAGAGATTTTACGAGAACTGAATGTACACTTTATACAGGGTTACTACTTTGGAAAACCAATGCCGTTGGATGAATTTGAAAAGAAGTACCTCATAGAAAAGTGATGTACAAAATTTAAGAAACAGCTCGCTAAACGAAAGTTTAACGAGCTGTTTTTTGGATTCTATAAGATTGTCTTTTTATTTTGTCTCTAAATCAAATCCGAAGTAGCGAACTGCGTTGTTGTAAGCAAGACCTTTTGTAATCTTAGCTAAAACTTTTTCGTCTGCTGGATATTCGCCGTTTTCAACCCATCCACCGATAAGTTCACAAGCGATACGACGGAAGTATTCATGTCTTGTGTATGATAAGAAACTACGTGAGTCTGTTAACATACCAACGAAGTTACCAAGTAATCCAAGGTTAGCAAGAGAAATCATCTGATCAATCATGCCCTGTTTGTTATCATTGAACCACCATGCTGAACCCTGCTGGATTTTGCCTACGCATGAAGAATCCTGGAAACATCCAAGGATAGTGCCGATAGCAGCGTTGTCGATTGGGTTTAATGAGTAAAGGATAGTTTTTGGTAACTGTTCTGTAGATGCTAATGCATTTAAGAAGTCAGCCATTTCAGATGATGGTGTGTAGTTAGAGATACAGTCGATACCTGCATCTGGTCCTAATTTAGAGAAGATGCTCTGGTTGTTATCACGTTTTACACCATAGTGAAGCTGCATTACCCAGTTTTTCTTGTGGTATTCTTTACCAAGCTCGATCATGATAGCTGTTTCAAATTTCTTAACCTCTAATTTAGAAACAAGTTCACCAGCAAGACGTTTTGCAACGATTGCTTCTACTTCTTCAGCTGTAGCTGGCTCAAACATTACATAATCTAAACTGTGGTCGGAAATAGTACATCCATTTGCATGGAAGTAGTCAAGACGTACTCTTAAAGCGTCTACTAATGTAGCGAAAGAGTTTACTGTTATGCCTGAAACTTCTGATAATTTTGCACAGTAATCAACGAAACCTGGTTTGTTGATACCCATAGCTTTTTCTGGTCTCCAAGCTGGAACTACCTGAACATCGAATGTTTCGTCAGCTTTGATTTTCTGATGCCATTCAAGTGTATCTGCTGGATCGTCTGTTGTACATA
>JAFYQA010000214.1 GCA_017547315.1 Roseburia sp.
ATCAACGGATGATAAAGAATACTTTTTGTCTGGTCGATAAAAAATGGAATGGAATACGGCTCAAAGGCCTCCTGCACATAATTCGCATATAGACTCACATCTCCGGTTACTACTGCAATGTCTTTATAACGATATCCTCTCTGTCTCGTTAAGGAAGCAATTTCGCTTGCCACATAAAAAAGTTCTTCTTTCGGATTGCGATGCAAAGTCACTCGAATCTCATCTGTCTCTTCCTGCCATTTTTTACTCCATGGACGAAACAGATTCTGTTCCATAAAATACATCGCCCGTTTTTCCGTTTTATGCTCTTTTGCGTAACGCCAGCCTTCTTTTAACACAACCGGTTCTTCGACTTGTATGTGAAGTTTATCTGCCATCGCAAGCAAGGTCTCTACTGTTTTTTTACTCATCGAAAACAGTTCATGATTGCCTCTGCTATGATAAAAATCTTCTCTATGATCCATCGTAACAGACACTAGCATCTTATCTGTCAACGTCATCAACTTCGCCAGCAAATGATTCTGAATCGGTGTAAAACCGGTAAATTCATCAAATACAATCACACTATTTCTAATAATCTCCGATTCGTCTGCCACTTCACACAAAAGCGTCAATATCTCTTCAGAAGTAATAAATTTCCCCTCTAAAAAATTACGAAATCCTCTATAAAGCGTCAATACGTCCGCAAGCTTCATTCGTAATGTCTCACTCATCTCTGTGCATGACAAAAACTCCTGCAACACGTCAGGAGTTATATTGTACTGGCTAAGTTCTGAGATAAAAGACTTTATCTCTCCTACATAGCCCATCTTATTCATATTGCCGCCAAGGATTTTTAATTCCGCATGGTGTTCCTCTGCAACACGGCGAAGTACGAGATTCTTCCCGGTTTCTTCTAGCACCATCAAATTTTCCTGTCCCAGTTCATCAAACACACGGTAAGCCAGTCTTGCAAAACTTAACACGTCTACATTCATAATCGCATGCGACTTTTGCAAACGTACTAATTCACGCTGTGTAGACATCGTAAACTGTTCCGGAACCAACACAAGGTAGTTCTTTTTCGGATGCTCTCTCGCCTCTTTTAATACCTGTTCATATAGGTATGTCGATTTACCACTTCCAGAATTACCAAAAACAAATTGTAATGACATACAAATCTTCCTTAAACTTATTCACCAAATTTAAAATCAGGTCCTAAATTCCCTTCTTTCAAATGCATTCTACATAATGCAATGTAAGAATCATTTCCACCTAATACTACCTGTGCACCTTCTCTAACGATTCCATGCTCATTAAAACGGGCATTGCATCTGGCTGCTCGTCCACACCAGCATACCGTCTTTATCTCTTCGATAATATCTGCCCATGCTAATAACCAGGTACTTCCCTCAAATGGTACATTCTGAAAATCTGCACGTAAACCATAACAGATAACAGGTACATCCAAATCATCTACGATATGCGTAAAATATGCAATCTGTTCTTTTGGACAAAACTGTGCTTCATCTATGATAATACAATCATATTTCTGCACTTCTTCATCAGACATCTGCAACAATTCTTCTGTCCAAATGCACTCCTTCTGTAACCCTATACGAGAACTCATAATCTTCTCGCCATCTCTCATATCAATCTGTGGTTTCGCTAATAAAGCTCTTTTTCCACGTTCTCTGTAATTATATTCCACCATCAACGCGTTGGCAGTCTTAGAACTCCCCATAGCCCCATAACGAAAATACAATTTAGCCATTTTTCTCTCCTCTTCATTTGTCCTTATATTATACACATTATAGATTATTATAGCATGTCACCATTGTTTTTGGCTACAAAAAAACTTTTACAACGCCATAAAGAATTTTCTGAAAATTTCCGATATATATGTAAAGGGAAAGACAATTTAACATTATTATCAAGGAGGATGAGTGTCGCAAAAACCGCATATTATGAATTCAGTTTGATACAAGCAGTTACTCAAATAGAACCAATTGAAAAGTACCGGCCACTGAGCCGCCATTCGAAACAGCATAGCAATCAGGAAAGTTTTGCTTCTCTGTTTCAAAAGGCAACCCAAAAACATGCAGCAAATAAGAAACATAACCCGAATGGATTCGATGTCATATGTTAAAGAGTCTTTCCCGACTCTGGAAAATGAACTACACCTCTGTCATTCCACCAAGAAGGATTCCAATATTATCTCCATATATCTGTTGAAACTGTGTTAAAGGCAACGGACTCATTCCCTGTCCCACCTCTATCGTATACCCCGGTCTATTATAGTTTTGAATAAACCAATCTTTATAGCCGGCATATCCTGAGGCCATCGGTGTCTCCTCTACTGTATAACCACTCACCTCTCCAAAATACAACGCAATTTCTCTTGAACGCGGTGGTTCATAATTTAAGAACTTCCAATAAATGACTTCTCCCTGACTATGATACGCCAAAATCAAATCAAAATTTTCTCTCAAAGTAAAATCATAGACCGCTAAACTTTCCGGTTCTGTCAACGGTCCTTCCCCTACAAAGTCTCTTGGTGCAAATGTTGTAAATCCCTGCTCAAATTTAATCTGTTTTGCCATATCCCACTCTGCCGGATATTGTAAATTCAAATCCACGCCTCTGATATTCGCTTTCCATCCATTCGGATAAGGAATCCCCGGATAACGTCCTGCAATCTGCTCTACATTTCGCAAAACCGCTTCATTTCGAATCGCTCCATTGACCAAATCTACGCCATCCGGATTCACCATAGGTACTAGATATAACGTAACTTTACGCAATAATCTACTTACATCAATTCCATATAGACGCTCTCTTCTACTATACGCATCCGCTATTTCCTCTACAAACCGCAATAAAATAGGTGTAGTAATCCACTCATTCGCGTGAAATGCCGCATTATAAAATACTTTTTGACTTCCCATTCCAAGCTTCATAAAAAGAATTGGCGTTCCAAGTACACTTTTTCCTATTTCACCTACTTCTATAAACGGATATGTTTCTTTCAACCTTCGTATCGTATCGTTATTCAGCCAAGACGTATAATTCACATCAGTTCTCACAATCGCCATACTTACTACTCCTTTTCCGTTACTGTTCCATTCTTTTATTGATTTTTACGTACATGTAGTTTTAATAACTACTTCTTATTGCACTTCATACCATTTTATGCTACAATTTACAAAAAAATACGAAATGTACATAATAGAGAAGGAGACATAAATGAGTAACCTTTCTGATTCAAATAAAACCCAACGGAATCGATTCACCAGAATGTGTATCGGAGAAGCTCTTGTGCACTTAATGGAGCATCACGATTATAACTCTATCAAAATATCAGACATCGTAGCTAAAGCGGGCATTTCCCGCATGACCTATTACAACTATTATCATTCCAAAACAGATATTCTCGAAGACTATCTACAAGAAATCGTAGCGGAATATCTGCGTTCTGCCAATGACGAAAGCATCAAAGACAAAATCGGTGGCTTTCAAGATTATGTACACATCCTGCATGCCTTGAATTTCTTTGATGAATATGCAAAATTCTTCCTTACACTGGTGAAAGCAGGTCTGTATTCTATTATTATTGAGGCTGTTGACCGCTTTATGGAAGAGCAGATTATGCCTATTTATCCACGCTCTGTTTACAGACTTTACTATTACTCCGGAGCGCTATTAAATACCTTTTTAAAATGGGAAGAAAACGGAAAACAGGAATCTGCTGAAGAAATAGCCGAGATTATTGCTTCATTTACAGAAAATTCAAAATAGCCAACAGAAAAAGCACATCATAGATACTTGCATCTATGATGTGCTTTATTATTATTGTCCTACTTTTCTTAACTTTTTAGATATAGCGTATCTTGCATGCATTTCTTGAACCCAATGGACATTCATATACACTATCCTCGCCACTTCTTCCAATATAGGAAAGAGGGCATTTACGACAGTTCCCTAAGGTAAAATCAACTGGAAGATCAAACTCTATGCATGCTCGTTTTAAACCTTTTAACTCAGCCTCTTTCAAGACATTCTCCCATGATAATGTCTGATTACAACTACTGCATTTATTTTGTCTCATAGCCACCGGTCTGCGGCAGGTAGGACATGCATAGTATAACGAACCTACTGTATCTACATTCTCTACAACTTCGGATGGAAGCTGCTTAATTAGCTGCGCTCTTAAATCTTCCTGCATTCCCATAAACTATCTACTCCTAGAATTCAAACTGTCCCATCAACTGAACCATCATCTCAACCTGAGCTGCCTGTTCTTCGCTGACTGCGGCTGTTTCTTCTGATGTAGCAGAGTTATTATCTACAATCTGTGATACTCTTGCAATATTTGCATCAATATCATGCATGTTCTCTGCTGACTTAATCAAGGTAGCTGCTACCTGTTCCATACGTTCTGTAGATGCTGTTACACCTTCAAATACTTTTTCCATACTATTAACAGTTTCGTCTGCGATTGCAATACCCTTTGCAACAGCTTCAACCGTTGTCTCGATAAGTTTTGTAGTCTCGCCAGCTGCTTCTTTTGACTGTTCTGCAAGGCTCTTAACCTGATCAGCAACTACTGCAAAACCTTTACCTGCTTCACCTGCACGTGCCGCTTCAATTGCTGCATTTAAAGATAAAAGGTTAGTCTGATTTGCAATATCTTCAATTGTTGCGATAATAGAACGAATCTGTTCAGAACAATTATTAATCTCGCCGATAGCCACTTTTAATTCCTGCATCTTAGCATTACCAACACTTAATGCTGCACTTGCCTGCTCTGAAATCTCTACTGTTTCCTGAGCACCCTTTGCGTTCTCTTCCATATCTCTTGACATTTCGTCAATCATACCAGCAACTTCTGATACCTGACCAGCCTGTACCGTACAACCTTCTGCCAAATCAACGGCTGCTTTTGCAAGCTGTTCTGAACCTGCATCGATTTCCTGTGTAGTATCACGGATAGTCATAAGTGCTTTCTTGGTATCTTCATTAATCTTAATCATAGATTCTTTGATAGCAACGAATTCACCTACATATTCTTCGTTTACGGTGATTCTGTAATTACCATTACCCATCTGTCCGAGTACATTAGAAATTTCATGAATCATTTTCGAGAAGTTGTTCTTCATGAACTCAATTGCGCCTACCATCTGACCAACTTCACTGTTATCTGCTTTCATATCCCATGCAACATCGAAACGACCTTGTGAAAGTTCTGCCATCTGATCAGATACTTTTATAACAGGTGCTAACAATTCATTTTTAGCAAATGTAATCGTATTTAAAATCTGACGAATAATGAAAATGAATACAAAAATAAATATACCTTCTGCAACCATCATAATGATGAACATTGTATTCTGTTTCGCTGCAATACGATCCTGAATCTCATTAATACACTCATCTGTCAATGCACTAATCTCTGCTGCTGTATCCTGGTATTCTTTACCAAATACAATTGTAGTGGCCTGTGATGTCTTACCTGCCATTGCAAGTTCCATTGCTTCTTCTTCTAACGGAACTAATCCATTGGACATTGCAGCAATCTCTTCTAATTTTGCCCATTCTTCAGCAGTAATATCATTCTCCTGTAATCCCGCCCAAGCGATATCACGATTCTTAGCTTCGTTTAATTCGTACATGTAGTTATCATAATGCTTCTGTAAACCGGTAACAGCAAGTGACTGTACTTCCGCAGTCAAAGTCTTTGAACCTAAACGATACTGATTCAGATACATCGTAGTC
>JAFYQA010000215.1 GCA_017547315.1 Roseburia sp.
GGAACGCAATTTTTACAGTAAGGAGAAAAGCGAGTATCTTCGCAATGAAGCGGATGGGGAAGAACTATCTGTGGCATATGGTGATTTGGATGTATTGCTAGGAGGCATAGGAAGGGAAGAATTTGGTAATACTTATGATATTCCACAATCCGGTGCGATAACCGGTCGAGCAATGGCAGAGCTTTTAACGACGTATTTGGCAGAAGTAAAATCTGGCGGGAATGGAAAAGTACATGTAGGGGCAGCTCAGAAGAATTTAACCGCGTGTAAACGGGAATTGGCAGCAGAACAAAAAACATGTATCGAAGTGCGGGAACAAAGACTGGCACAAAAAAGGGTAGAGTTTGCTGTGTTGCAGGAACAGGCGTCGGAGTTACGAAGCCAGATACAGTCTTTTGAGGAACAGCAGCAGGTATTAGAAGAAAAACTTGCTTCGCGCAGGAAAAGTGTGTCGATGGGAGTAAAAATAGCACTTACAGTCATGATGGCATTGTTAATAGCAGTACTAGGAGGTTTGACTTATTTTCAGATAATTTTACCAGAAGTAACTATAGCGGTAGCAGGAATCGTGGGTCTGGTATTAGGAGTTCTGTGGAGACCAAGGAAAAATGAGACAGAGGAACTGCTTTTTCATGCCAGAGATATGCTTGTGCAGATAAAGGAACATTTGCAGGAGAACGAAAATGCCATCATAAACATAGAAGAAGAGATGGCAGAGTTGCAAAAAGTTACAGCGAGAGAATTGGAATTGCAAGAAAATATTGCAGCAATTGAACTTGCGAAAAAGCAGATAGAATTCGTCGCAGAAGAATACTATCTGGAGATGGCAGATGAACTGAATGCAGAGATTTCAAGATGGATTTCGTTGTTGACAAAAGGTACCTATGACAGTGCCAGATTAGATAAGGACGGAAAGTTGTGGGTTTTAGCAGAAGGCAGGGAAGTAGCTCCGGAAGTTTTGAGTCGTGGTACCTTAGAGCAGATATATCTGGCATTGCGTTTGGCTGCCGGAAGCGTAATTATGCGGGAAGAAGATATGCCAATTTTCTTGGACGATGCATTTGCTATGTATGATGATGTACGGTTAGCAGAAACATTGAGAGCGTTGGCACATACAGGAAAACAGATATTTATTTTTACCTGCCAGAAACGGGAAGGTGCGATACTTAGGCAGGAAGGGATTGCATATCATGCGGTGGATATGAGTGCTGGACAGATTCCATTTACATGGTAGAATATTCATAGAAGACAAGAGGAAGGAGGAGCTATGGCGAGAAGAAGAAAAAAACATCCGGTTTTGAAATTTTTTGGTTTATTATTTATGCTAGGTATTCTGACAGCAGGAGCCATAGCAGCCGCTTTCTATTTCAGGTATGGTGATACCGTGCGGAAGATGTATGATGAAGCAGAGGCTTTTGTGGATGTGTCTACTGAGAATACATTTAAACTTAGTCAAACGAGTACGGTGTATGCAACGGATGGAAGTATTATTTCCCGATTGAAGGGGGCGAAGGATACGACCTACGTGGAGTATGAAGATTTGCCGTTAGATGTGTGCTCTGCCATTGTTAGTATTGAGGATAAGCGTTTTTACCGGCATGATGGTGTCGATTATATTGCGTTGCTTCGTGCGCTAAAAGCGATGATAGAGACAGGAGAATTATCGCAGGGCGGCAGCACGATTACAATGCAGCTTGCTAGAAATATATTCTTGAATCAGGATAAGAACTGGCGGCGAAAAGTAGAAGAGATTTTCATTGCATGGCAATTGGAAGAGGAATACGAAAAAGAAGATATTCTAGAATTTTATCTTAACAATATATATTTTGGGAATGGTTATTATGGTATTGGTGCAGCGAGTCGCGGATATTTTAATAAGCGGGTAGAACAACTGAATTTGTCGCAGATTGCATTTTTGTGCGCGATACCGAATAATCCGACGCTTTATGATCCATTAACGAACATAGAGAATACACTTGCCCGCAGGAATCGCATTTTGAAAAATATGCTGAGTGATGGGAAGATTTTAGAATTGGACTATGCCACGGCAATCATCGAAGAAATCGTGTTAGAGAGACCGGTGGCAATTGCTAAAAATGATTATGTGGAGACCTATGCTTATTATTGTGCGGCGAGAGCATTAATGAAGCAAGAAGGTTTTGTTTTCCAATACAAGTTTGCCAGTGATTATGAGGAAGAAGCATATAACCAGCGTTATGTGCAGGTATATGATGCGTGTGAAGCGAGACTTCGTTCACAAGGATATCAGATAGAGACATCATTGAATCTGAAAACGCAGGAGTTATTACAAGCGACTGTGGATGAAGCTCTGGCAGAATATATAGAAGTGAATGATGAGGGTGTGTTTAAGTTACAGTCATCTGCTGTTTGTATTAATAATGATACGGGGCTGGTGGAAGCAATTGTAGGTGGAAGAAGCCAGGAGTTTGCATTTTACTCGCTCAATCGTGCTTATCAGAGTTATAGACAGCCGGGAAGTGCAATCAAACCATTGATTGTATATACGCCGATGTTAGAACGCGGTTATACAGCGGAGACGCTTGTGGTGGATGAAGAGATAGAAGGTGGTCCAAAGAATGCAAATGGAACTTATCTTGGAGAGATAACATTGCAGACTGCGGTAGAAAAGTCGGTGAATGTGATAGCGTGGAAATTATTCGAGGAATTAACTCCGAAAAAGGGATTAGTCTATTTGGAGCGTATGAATTTTTCACATTTAAATGATAGAGATTATCAGTTACCTAGTGCGCTTGGTGGATTTACAGAGGGGGCATCGGCATTAGAGATGGCAGCAGCTTATGCTGCATTGGAAAATGATGGAATGTATCGGGAGCCAACTTGTATTAAGCGAATTACAGACCCGACAGGAAATGTAATTTTTGAAGCAGACTCAGTAGGAAAACAGGTGTACCAACACAATGCGGCACGCGCCATGACGAGTATTCTGACTGGTGTTATGGAGAACGGAACAGCATCAGAACTTAAATTGTCACGAATGCCTTCCGCGGGTAAAACAGGTACTACGAATGACCAAAAGGATGGATGGTTTGTAGGCTATACTAGATATTATACTACTAGCGTGTGGGTAGGTTATGATTTGCCAAAGAAGTTGGATGATTTAAAGGGGAACACGTATCCGGGGCATATCTGGCAGCAGTTTATGGAGAACTTGCATGAAGGGCTACCAGTAAAAGATTTTAAGACTGCAGTACAGATTAAGGATGAGAATAAGGTTCAGGGATTCACTCCGGATGAGGAAGAAGTGACGGAAACGGAGTTGCTTGATTCAGAAGAAACGTAGGGGGAAATATTTTTACAATCTGACGAGCAGAGTAGTTGACACTGACACTTGAAAACGTTATCATTAGCTTATGAAAATGCACGGAATATAGGCATTATAAAATACGAAAAGGGGAAGATGTAGTTATGAAAAAATATGCATTTGGTGTGGACATTGGCGGAACAACCTGTAAGATTGGTTTTTTTGAAACGGCAGGTGTATTAATCGATAAATGGGAGATTCATACTGATACAACAAATGGTGGGGAAAATATTCTTCCAAACGTAGCATTAGCAATTGACAATAAACTTGCACAGGAAGGCATCAGCAAGAGTGATGTACAGGGTATCGGTGTAGGTGTTCCAGGACCTGTAACTGCTGATGGTGTAGTAAATCGTTGCGTAAATCTTGGCTGGGGTATTCTTGACGTAGCAGATGTACTTGGAAGACTTTCTGGTTTAGAAGTAAGAGTAGGTAACGATGCAAACGTTGCAGCATTAGGTGAAATGTGGCAGGGTGGCGCAAAAGGCTGTAAAGACGTTATCGTAGTGACATTAGGAACAGGCGTTGGCGGTGGCGTTATCGTAGACGGTAAAATCGTAGCAGGATTTAACGGAGCTGGCGGTGAAATTGGACACATCACAGTGAACAAAGACGAAATGGAAGCATGTAATTGTGGACAGTATGGATGTTTGGAACAGTATGTATCTGCAACAGGTGTTGTTCGTATAGCTAAGAGAAAATTAGCTCAGTGTTCAGATGAGACTACTTTAAGAAAATTCGAGCCATTGACAGCAAAAGACGTATTTGATGAAGCAAAAGCTGGTGATGCAGTGGCATTAGAGCTTGTTGATGAAGTTGGCGAAATCTTAGGTGGAGCACTTTCTAACATGGCATGTGTTGTGAATCCTGAGATTGTTGTTATCGGTGGCGGTGTTTCAAAAGCAGGAAGCATTTTAACAGATTCTATTCAGAAGCATTTCGTAGAAAGCTGTTTCTTCGCATGCCGCGATACAAAGTTTGCGTTAGCAGCTCTCGGAAATGATGCTGGTATGTATGGTTGTGTACAGTTATTATTAAGCTAATAAAATACATACTATTTTTAACAATTGGATTTGGAAAAAAATATATAAAAAACCATCTTAACGTGATATGATAGGAATATCACGTTAAGGTGGTTTTTTTGTGAGGAAAGGCAGGAATTGTGCATGCAGGCAAAAGAACTGAGTCAGATAAAGGGATTGGATGTATCCGTGGGATTGGAGAATTGTGGTTCAAAGGAACTTTATCTGCAGACAATTGAGAATTTTTATAAATTAATAGATACAAAAAGTGAGAAAATTAAGAAGTGTATAAACGAGGAAGCGATTCGCGATTATACCGTAGAAGTACATGCTCTTAAGAATACAGCTAGAATGATAGGTGCAAGTGAGCTGTCAGAGCAGTTTGGTGAATTGGAAAGCTTAGGAAAAGCAGAAGTATTCGAAGAAATACGTTTAAAAACACCGAATGTATTACGTGATTATATATCATATAAAGAGCTGTTGGCAGATGTAAAAGGTAATGATACGGCGAGGATAGAAGCGGATGCAAGATGCATGATCGAGGTGTTAGAGCGTTTATACAATGCGGTTGATAGATTTGATTTGGATGATGCTGATGAGGCAATGCGAGAGTTTAATAATTATGTTTTGCCAAAGGATTTGCATGTGATGGCTAAGAAATTAGACATCGCTTTGGCAGATGTTGCTTTGGAAGAGGTTATGGACCTTACGGCGGAAATACGTAAGCAGTTGGAAAAACGAGCATTAGTATTGTTAGTAGATGATGATGAGATTAACCGCTATGTAGTTACGCAATTGCTGAGTGAGGAGTATCGTATGATAGCAGTGGCATCCGGAGAAGATGCCTTTGCAGTAATTGAAGAACAGATGCCGGATTTGATTTTGTTAGATGTCTATATGCCGCAGATGGATGGGCATGAAGTGCTACGTCGTTTGAAAGCAACGGAAAAATATGCAGATATCCCAGTAGTATTTTTAACAGGGGACGAAGACGAAAATACAGAGGTACAGGGATTTAGCGAAGGTGTGATAGATTTTTTGAGAAAACCGTTACGGAAGGCAGTGGCTACGCAACGAATGAATCGTATTTTAGAACTGTCTTATCTGCAGAAAAATCTGAAAAAAGAGGTGGAACGCCAAACAGAGGTAGCAGAGCGGAGACGTAAGAAAGTAGAGCAAATGTCTTTGCAAATGGTACATGCGTTAGCGAACACGATTGACGCGAAAGATTCTTATACGAATGGCCATTCTACCCGTGTTGCAAAATATTCTGTGATGATTGCAGAGATTATGGGATATACAGGGGAAAAATTAGAACAAGTGCAATATGCTGCACTTTTGCATGATATTGGTAAAATCGGTATTCCGCGTGAAATTATCAATAAGCCATCGCGTTTAACCGATGAAGAGTATGCCGTTATAAAATCTCATCCGGTAATTGGAGGCAAGATTCTAGAGGAAATTACGGAAATTCCAGATATCGCGGTAGGTGCAAGGTGGCACCATGAACGTTTTGATGGAAAAGGTTATCCGGATGGTTTGATGGGAATGGAAATACCAGAGCTTGCGCGGATTATCGGCGTGGCAGATGCTTATGATGCCATGACATCAAAGCGTAGTTATAGAGATGTACTGCCACAGGAGGTTGTGCTGGGTGAAATTGAGAAAGGAAAAGGAAGTCAGTTTGACCCGGTGATTGCAGAGTATATGGTACATATTATAAAGAATGATATTACTTATGAATTGCATGAATAGAGACAATGATAAGTAGATAGGAGAAGTAGTATGGGGTTAACAGTTGTTGCATCGGTTTTACAGTTAGTCGGAGTTTTTGTGCCGCTAGTCGGCTTTGTATCTATGTTTCGAAAGCAGCATATAAAAGCATCTATGAATCGTATGTTTACCAACATGAGTTTGATGCTTACCAATCTGGGGTGCTTGATTATTAATGCCAGTTATTGGTTGCTGCTTTGGTCAGAGTCTCCGGATGGAGCAATGATTGCTCTGAAGATGGAGTATTTGGGGAATGTTTTATTCTATCTATCCTTTATTTTGTTTGTGACGACCTATTTTAATATGCAGTCTAAGGCGATTGTAGTGATTCCGATGGCCGTTCAGGGTATTATGGAAGGTCTTCTAGTGGCGAATTTGTGGATGGGAGATCCGTTCCATATCGTATTCAAAAGTCTGAGTTTTGGGAAAATAGGAGTTGGATTAAAGGTAACATATATGGTGGCGGTACCAGGGACTTTGTATTACGTACGCTATTGTATGTTGTGTATAATCTTATTCTGGGGATTGATTTATACGTTGATTAAGATGTTTCAGGCAAGAATTCCAGAAGAGCGGAATAATATTGCAAAATTAGCAGGCGCAGAATTTGTTATTTGTATTTCGTTACAGTTCATGCTTCTTTTTAGAATACCGTTTGACATCGTTCCAATTGCAGCGTCTTTATCGATTTTATCGATTATTTTAGGGGTATTAAAAGGTGAATTTTTCAATGTCACGGATCAGGGACGTGAATGGGTAATCGAACATTCTGAGAATGTATTTATCATCGTAGATAGTATGTATGGTTATTTGGATGCAAACCCACGTGCAAAAGAAGTTTTTCCAGAATTACGGTTTATGGGAAAAAATCATCCGATTCCAGCGCAGATGAAATCGATGTTTTTCTGTGATCAGTGTAATGTACATTTGGGTGAACACCACTATACGAAAGAGGTTGCACCGATTGACCAAAATGGGAAAATCGTGGGCTATAGTTTGCTGTTACTAGATGTGAGTGAGCAATGTGAATTGATGCACCAGTTAGCAGAGGAAAAGGAACGTGCAGAAGAGGCGAATGAGGCGAAATCAATGTTTATGTCGAATATGTCTCATGAGATTCGTACGCCGATGAATGCGATTGTGGGTATGACGGATATTCTGCTTCGAGAGGAATTGCCGGAGCAGACAAAAGAGTATCTTTATAACATAAAAAGTTCCGGTAATGCACTGCTTACGATCATTAATGATATTTTAGATTTTTCAAAAATTGAATCCGGTAAAATGGAGATTATTGAAGAAGATTATGAACCAATGTCGATGTTCCATGACTTATCTATGATATTTTTGAATCGTATCGGTGATAAAGATATTGAATTATTGTATGACATTGATATCGAACTACCGGAGAAATTATATGGTGATGCACAGCGTATCCGTCAGATTATTATTAATTTGATGAATAACGCAATTAAGTTTACAGAAGAAGGGTTTGTAAAGCTTTCTGTAGAGTCGAACATGCAGTCAAATGAAGATGTTTCTCTTATTTTTAGAGTGCAAGACACTGGTCAGGGCATCCGGGAAGAGGACAGAGAAAAATTGTTTGGTTCCTTCCAACAGGTAGACACCAAGAAGAACCGTTATAAGGAAGGCACCGGTTTGGGACTTGCTATTTGTAAACAATTGGCGGAATTAATGAATGGTAGTATTGCAGTTGAAAGTGAGTATGGAAAAGGAAGTACTTTTATTGTGACTATTCCACAGAAAGTGAGAAGTGACAAGAGGGCTGCGGACATTCGCAGAAAACCGGCAGGAGAGATTGTAGTAGGTGCTAGATTTGATAATGAATTGGTTTATTTAAATTATCAGAGCATTGTTGCAAACTATCAGGTGATTGATGTAAAACTAGAAGATGCTGTACGTGAAGGCAGACGCTTGGATGCATTCTTTACAGATGATCCAGGTTCTATTTTAGAAGAAGAACGTAAGCAGTTAGACATGTGGAAGACAACGTTTTGTATTCTGCAGAATCCAATGCGTCAGAATTGGTCGAAAGAACAGGGAACGTTGATTAATAAACCACTTTATAGTTTGAATTTCTGTCAGGTAATTAATCATGAAGAAATATCTTTTAATGAAGAGAAAGAAGATGTAACCTGCTTTACAGCACCGGAAGCACGGATTTTAATTGTAGATGATACGGAGATGAATTTAAAGGTTGCGATAGGACTGTTAGAACCATTGCAGCTTCAGATTGATACGGCTGCAAATGGAAAGCAGGCAGTTAAAATGATTCAGGACAAATCATACGATATCGTTTTTATGGATCACATGATGCCCATTATGGATGGTGTGGAAGCTACGCTTATGGTACGTGCATGTGAAGGTGCGTATTATAAAAATCTTCCAATTGTAGCATTAACGGCGAATGCTACGACTGAGGCGCGAGAAAACTTTAAAAAGAGCGGTTTTAATGATTTTGTAGCAAAACCGATAAAGATAAAAGAGATGTGCAAATGCATCCGGAGATGGCTACCGGTAGAAAAAGTAATGACGGGAAATACAAAGGCGACTGTGGAGAATGATGGAAATAGTGTGAGTGCACCGGACGAAGAATTACGAATCGAAGGCATCGACGTACAGGCAGGAGTGGAGAATTCAGGTTCTAGAACATTGTTTATGAGTCTGTTGGGAGATTTTTATAAATTAATAGATCAGAAGTCCACAAAAATAGAAAAATGCCTTGCGGATGGTTTGCTGAGAGATTATACTATCGAGGTACATGCGTTGAAAAATACAGCCCGCATGATAGGGGCGTTAGAATTATCTCAGAAATTTTATGAATTAGAACAATTAGGTAATGCAAATAATAAGGAAAGACTGGAAACATTGACACCGGATGTGTTAAGATTGTATAGGAGTTATAAGGAGATTTTAGCACCTTATGGAAGACTGCAAGAGCAGGATAAAAAAGATACTCCAGTGGAAGAGATGATAGGCAGTCTTAAGGCACTTCGGGATGCGGTAGATAGTTTTGATTTAGATGGTGCTGATGAAGCGATGCGATTGATTGAAAGCTATGTTTTCCCGGAATATCTGGTAAGCAAGGTGGAAACATTGAGTGCTTATGTCGCAGATGTTGCGATGGAAGAGATTATGAATCTTACAGAAGAGATAATGAGTGAACTAAAGAAATAGACGAAGGAGATGACAGGAAATGCATAATATTTTGGTAGTATCAGCGACCAAAAGTTATTTGGTAATGTCGGTGGAAGAGCAATTAAAAAAATTAGATTACAACATGATTGAAGTACCGGCGAAGATGAATGAAATTAGCGAGGTAAAAGAAGATATAGCGGCGATTTTACTATACGTAGAACCGGAGTTGAATGAAGATACGACAGCATTGGTATTTTTACGAGATAAGGCAGTGGAAGAGGATATTCCGTTTTTTGTAATGGGAGATAGCAATGATATTGATGATATCAGACCGATTATCCCAACACATGCGATGCAGAAAGAATTCCCACGTCCGATTGATGTGAAAGATGTAGTATCATCAGTGGATGAATATGTGCAGAATCATGGCAAACATACGAAGAAAAAGATTCTTGTGGTGGATGATTCAGGAGCAATGCTTCGTAATGTAAAAGGCTGGTTAGAAGACCGTTATCAGGTTATTTTGGCAAATTCCGGTGCGATGGCTATTAAATATCTGGCATTGAATAGACCGGATTTGGTGTTGTTAGATTATGAAATGCCGGTTGTAAATGGAAAGCAGGTATTGGAAATGATTCGAACAGAAACAGAATTCAGTGATATTCCGGTTATCTTTTTGACTAGTAAGAATGACAGAGAAAGTATTACACAGGTTATGGGATTAAAACCGGAAGGTTATTTACTTAAGACCATGAAGCCGGATGATATCGTGAAAACGATTGACGAATTCTTTGAAAAAAGAAAAAGACTTTAATAAAAGGACCCTTGGAACAAAAAATATGAGCCAGGGGTTTTGCAATGCAGAAACGATACGAAGAAAGTAAGGGGAGAACTATGCAGGAGAATAAAATGGGCGTTATGCCGATTGGTAAATTGATTATATCGATGTCATTACCGATTATGATTTCTATGTTGGTACAGGCTTTGTACAATATTGTAGATAGTATTTTTGTGGCAAGAATCAGTGAGGATGCGTTGACGGCGGTGTCGATGGCATTCCCGATTCAGAACCTGATGATTGCCGTTGGTGTA
>JAFYQA010000216.1 GCA_017547315.1 Roseburia sp.
CAATGTCATTAAGTTAAGACATTATAGCTAAATAGCTTTTTTAGAGAAGATTATGTAAAAACATAGTCTTCTCTTTTTTGTTTATTTTTCAAAAATCGGTTGACAAATATATAAAAATTTGCGGCGAAGCCCCTTGATTGAAGGAGGGGACGCCATGAATGTATATTCGAAACAACTTAAAAATTATATATTGGATATTATAAATGAAATGGCAAAAGAACCAGAAAAATTCATAACTTCTGGTAAAAATCATTTATGCAGGAAAAGAAAGTGGGATTTTTCTACATTAATGCGTTTTATTCTGTCTTTTGGCAGTAATAGTCTCGGACATGAAGTAGGCGATTTTTTTGAATATAAAGAAGGATTCCCATCTGTCTCAGCCTTTGTTCAACAACGTCAGAAATTGGATTATTCTGCCTTCAGATATTTATTTGATAAATTTAATGAATGCATAGATGACAATCCTGCGTTATTTAAACATTATCGATTATTAGCGATGGATGGGAGTGATCTGACCTTGCCTTATAATCCCCATGAAAACAATGTGATTGCTGATAATCACGTGTCAACGCTCCACCTAAATGCGCTATATGATGTTTGCAATAAGCGTTTTTTAGATGTTGTAATTCAACAGGCGCTAAAAGAAAACGAGTATGATGCCGCATGCAAACTTGTAGATAGGATTTCTGAGAAACATCCTGTCATTCTATTGGCAGATAGAGGATTTGAAAACTACAATCTGTTTGCACATGTTGAAGAAAGGCTGTTTGATTATGTTATAAGAGTAAAAGACATTACTAGTAACGGAATACTATCTGGGATAGAATTACCTGATGCACCAGAATTTGATGTAACAAAAAGAATTGTAATTACGCGACATTCGACTGGCCCTGTGGCTATAATGCCTAGCGTATACAAATATTTTTCAAAAAAATATCGGTTTGACTACATTGAAAACAGTAAATGTCCTGACTATGAAATGCATATAAGGTTTGTAAGATTTCAACTATCAGAAAATAACTATGAAGTACTAGCGACAAGTCTTCCAGAAGAAATGTTTTCAGTAATGGATTTGAAAGAACTCTATCAGCTTCGTTGGGGCATAGAAACTGGTTTTCGGGAGTTGAAATATATATTAGGTCTTGCCGCATTTCATTCCAAGAAGGAGAATTCTATTCTACAAGAGGTGTTTGCCAGACTGATTATGTACAACTTTAGTATGTGTATTATCCAAAAAGTATCCATAAAAGAAAAAGACCGCAGCCACCAACTGCAGGTCAATTTCACACAGGCAACAAAAATCTGTCTAAACTTTTTTAAGCATAGAGGAAATGAGCCGCCTTATAACATAGAAACCACAATTCAACGGTTCTTACTTCCAATAAGACCCAACCGAAAACGACAACGAGTAACTGTCGGAACATGTGTGGTTCCTTTCAATTATAGATTAGCATAAGAGTTACAAAATGCAATAATTTTCTTACTCCTCCGAATAAACGAAGGAGTTTTTGTAGTACACAAAATCATACCCTTCATAGAAAAAAGACAAGACATACATTTTTTGTATGTCCCGCCCAAAAAGATTCTCGCGTCTTAATGTCTTAACTTAATGACATTGATGCCAACGCACGCTCCTCTCTATAAATTATATGTAACTTATTCTGTCACTTCTTCCTGTACTACTTCAACCGCCGGTTCCTCTAGCGCTGCTTCTACTGCCACAGTTTCTTCCACCGCATCTTTTGCAGGTTTAGTAAGTAAGAAAATTGTGCCTGCCACGAGTACAAGAGTCACAGCAAGACCGCCTTCCAAACCAAAAGCTCCACCGTGAATCAAATCTCTTCCTTCTGTCATTGTACTTGTAAATACAGAACAATTAGATTCCATACCGCTAACCTTAATTCCGTAAAAATTACCCTGCACGAAATTCCAGATAGAATGAAC
Source organism: Roseburia sp. (assembly GCA_017547315.1). The sequence continues at coordinate 1,945 of JAFYQA010000216.1, forward strand.
CGCTCCGATTCCCCAGATGCTTCCACGCTTGATAAAGTAAACAGATGCGAATACACCGAACAATGTCAAATTCACAAATGCTAACGCACTAATTCCGGAATTACCTAAGTGTAAAGCTGCGAAGAACAGTGCATTCAAAATTACAGCTACCCACATCGGATAACGTCTTGCAAGCGATACCATAAAATAGCTACGGCAAAGCACCTCCTCTGCCATACCCTGAATCATGTAACCAAGTCCGAACAAAATCCATGTGCCAAATGCAAAATTAGCAGATGCTCCAAGCTTTGCAGAACCGGTAATCACACAAAGTAATACCGAGATTGTAAAAATTGCAAAACCTACAGCTAAACCGATTCCATATTCTTTGAACATGTCTTTCTTCACAAAACCAAGTGTTCTCATCTTACGTTTCTGAATTACTTTACAGAACAACATGGTGAGTAAAATCATGGCGATATTTGCAAAGAGCATACCAATCACTAAAGCATCACTGCTAGCGATTCGTGTTGTCGCCTGTACAATCGCATCCATATCCCCTGATGCCATTGCATCCAAGTATTCCTTGTCCGTAAACATGACACCTAACTCTATTGGCAGCATAACCAACACTTCACCGAATGTCACTACGAAAAACATCACTACGAATACCAAAAGTTCCACAAACCAATTCCAGCCTTTTTTTGCCTCCTTGGCCTCTGCCACGAAACGCGGCATTTCGAGTTTGAAATTAACATTCATTTCCTCTTACCTCCTATCCTTCACCACTTTAGCATAGCAGTGCAACAATATCAATAAGATTTTGACACTCAAACAATTAAGATTTTCTTAAGACCTTTCTCGCATCCCGACACCAAAAAGACTGTGTCGCCATTGACACAGTCTCTACATTTGCTGAATATAAAATTATAAACTTGTCATCTTCTGGCTGATTGCCACACCTGTCGGTGTACCCGCCAGACCACCTTTTCCGGTCTCTCTGATATCCTCGTTCATATTGCGGCCAATGCTTCTCATCGCATCGATGACTTCGTCTGGTGGAATCTTACTAGAGATTCCCGCTACCGTCATATCCGCTGCAGCCAAGGCATTGATTGCTCCGATAACATTACGTTTTACACATGGTACTTCTACCAACCCCGCTACC
>JAFYQA010000217.1 GCA_017547315.1 Roseburia sp.
TGCTACATATGCTTCTTCTGTATCTTTTACCTGTGGGAACTGCTCTTCTTGTAAGGTATATCCGTATGGCACATATTCTTCACCAATTGTCTCACCATCTAATACAAAGGAAACTTTAACCAGTTCAAATCCTTCTGGTACGCCTTCTTTACGCATAATTTCTTCAAATGTAGTCGGTTCCGCTTCTCCAGAATAACTGATATTATCAATACCCTCATATACGTTTTTGATAAAATAGTTTTCCTTAAAAAGACTATCTGCTGTCACATTTCCTGCAATTGCACCAAGGCACTCTCCCTCGCTATCTATGTAGGCAATGCTTAGGCAGTTCATAACCGTTGCACCTTCTCCGGCAATACCACCTATATAATTCTTTCCACTTAAATCAGAAACACTATATGATTTTTCAACCGTTGCTGTACTTTTTCCAACAATGCCACCAATATAATCTCCTGCACTCGCGGAAATAGAACCATATCCTTCACAACTGTGAATTAAGCCCAATGACTGTGAACCTACAATACCACCTGCACAATTCTTTTTACCGTTGATATTGCCATAATTCACAGAGGAAATCACCACTCCGTTAATTCTTGTTGTACGTGCAATATCCGCTGAAATATCAATATCTTCTTCCGGATCGCTTGCGCTCTCTACATTGATGATACCTGCGATTCCACCTACATTAAGATCACCATTTATGACACCATAGTTCTTACAGCCTTTTATAACACCTTTCATAGAAGCAGCTGTCGCAACCGAAGAAACATCCTTGATAGTAATCTCTGTCATTTCTTCCATAGTATCACCTAGCTTTTCCATCTGCTGAGTCATACTATTCATATCCGATTCAATGCTATCTACTTTCTGTTGCATTTCATCTGCTTTTTGCTGCATTTCTGTAACCCTGTCATTTACAGAATCTTTTATACTGTTAAGCTGATTTCCAATACCACTAAAATCTGGAAGTTCCGGATATTCGTTCTTATCATTTCCACTCTCATCGCCGGAAGTACCACCATTTTCGGTAGAACCTTCGTTTCCTGTGCCACCATTTTCTGTGGAATTCTCTGTCGAATTCTCAGTCGATCCTTCTGTTCCGTTTCCACCATTATTCTGAGTTGAGTCCTCCGTTCCATTTCCACCATTATTTTCTGTGGATGGATTCGAAGTAGAATCTCCCGGAGTATTTTCCGTATTACCAGTCTGTCTTAAACCATTTAAATTGCTGCTTACCATATCTTTCGCCTGATTGGTAGTTTCTTCTACCTCAGAAGTAATTTCATCCATGGTGTTTTTCACATGGTTCAATGTGCTCTCGATTCGATTCATACTGTGTTCCATTTCTTTTATGGATTCACTCATATAATCATCTGATTCTACATATGGAGCCGCCTGTCCTACAATACCGCCTACATCTTTACGACCAAAGATTTCACCATAATTAATACAATTTTCTATCACGCCATCCTGATAACCAGCAATTCCACCTGCGTTATATCCCACATGCTGATATCCGACTGTTCCAGTATTATAACATTCGCTGATAAGTCCGCTTGATGTTCCTGCAATACCACCGGAATTATTACGTGTAATAACGGTCTGGGCTATATTTAAATCGCCCATATCCATACCTTCAATTTCCAATACTGGCTCTAACTCTTCGATGTTAACCTGACACTCGCTCAGACACTTGTTGATTATACCTTTATTTACACCAGCAATTCCACCTGCATTATTCGTCGCAACAACAATAGCATTTGAACTACATGATGTTACCTGACCATATAATGCATTCACACCTACGATGCCACCTACTGCTTCTTCACCGTATATTGCACCGCTAAATGTACAGTTTTGAATCGTACCATAATTCACACCTGCAATACCACCAATTTCTGTTTTAGAACCGGTCGGTACAATATAACCTTTTACATTCAAATCCATTACCACGCCTAATACGCCAATATAGCGGAATAAACCGAGCTGTGACCCGATTCCATCCAGATACATTCCACTAATGGTATGGCCATTTCCATAAAAGGTTCCATCAAAATAAGATACACCCTTAAAATCTGTATTACTTAAACTAATATCTGATTTTAACGATACCACTTTTCCAATACTATAGGTATCTAACTTACATAATTCTGCAAATGCTAAGAATTCTTCTGTTGTGCGGATTTCGATTACATTTTTACCGTCCACATTGTTATCTGCATATACCGGATGTACCTGACAAATCAGCATTGCAAATATCAAGGAAAAAATCAATAATTTACGCTTCATTGCTTTCTTCCTCCTTTCCAACCTGCTCTACTACATTTCCATCTTCATCCACAATCTCTGCTGTAGCATCTCTGCCCGGAATAATGGATTTTAATGATACATTCGCATCACCGATTAAAATACCCTGTACGTCTGCATCGATTTCACCCTGTACATAGCCTTTGATATGGCCGGAAATACCAATTCTTCCTGCCAATTCTTTTTCTTTTCTTTCAATATTAATATTCAGTGCTGTTTTTTCAATAATCGTATCACCCAACAATAAAATCTGTGGTAATACAAATACAACTAATACAATTGAAACCACTGCACCTCGTCCTAATACAGTACCCATCGCTGCGGTTGTTGCATCGGAAGAAATTCCTCCAATAATAAAACCTGCAGATGCCATAATCGAACCAGATGTCAAAATCGTTGGGAATGCCTGGTTAATCGTCTGTGCTACTGCATCTTTAAGCGGCATTTTCGTTTTCAAATCCATATAACGGCTGGCAATTACAATCGCGTAATCAATACATGCACCCATCTGAATTGCAGTACCAATCAAGTATGCGATAAAATACATCGAATTTCCTTCTAATACCGGAATACTAAAGTTAATCCAGATACTTCCCTGAATCGTCAATACCAGTAAAACAGGAAGTCCTGCTGACTGGAACGTAAAGAATAAAATCACCAATACGAATAGTATCGTCAATACGGTAATCACTGTATTATCAACAACGAAAGAATTTGACAAGTCCTTACAGCTTGTGGAACCACCCGCTAATATAACCGTATCTTTTCCATAAATTCCTTCTGCTACTTCACGGATTTCTTCTAATGCAGCATAAGTTTCTTCACCTTCTGCCGGTTTTTCCAAATTCAAAATAAAACGACTGTAATTCTCACCCTGAAGCTGATCTTTTGCTGCAAAGAGCATATCCTTCATCTCATCCATAACCTTGCCCATATCATCGCCAAGGTTGATATTGCTCTCATCCACCATTTCTAGTAAGAAAACAAACATATCTAACAGCGGTACACCATAATCATCAATCCCCATTAACATCGGCCCATACTCGCCATGTTCATAAGCATATCCGGTATATAAAAGCTGTACTACCTCAATGTCCATATCTATCATTTCTGATAATTCTCGCGGTGTAATCTCTCCTGTCAGATAAACACCATCCATCAATTCCTGATTGGCAAGTCCTAATGCACTTGACACATAGTCTAAGTTTTCAAGTCGTTTTAATACTTCTGCTTCTTTTTTATAATCACCGCTTGGCACCATCACTACAAGCTGATTACTCTTACCAAATACAGATTCAATCTGTTCTCTGTGAAGTGTTGCTTCACTCTTTTTATTACTCTCTACGTTATTCATATCATAGACAAATCTACTCTTACTAGATATGATACAACCTGCAATAATCACCACAAAGAATATTGGTGGAATAATGTACTTCGTCTTATTCGCAAATTTGCCGATAAAGGAAACATCAGGAACAAGACTCTTATGCATCGTCTTATCAATCCATTTTTCAAATATCATCAATAAACTTGGCATAAATAAGAAAACCGATATCAAACTTAATAAAATAGCTTTAATTAACACTCCACCCATATCTGCACCAATTTTAAACTGCATAAAACAAAGTGCCAACATACCCGATACGGTAGTAAGTGAAGAAGAACTAATTTCCGGAATCGCCTTAGACAATGCAACCTTTAAGGCATTTTCACTATCCATATGTTCTTTCTCTTCCAAAAAACGTTCCAACAAAATAATCGCATAGTCAATTGCCAATGCTAACTGCAACACCACCGCAATCGAATCCGTTACGGTAGAAATCTCTCCCATCAGATAGTTCGTTCCCATATTCAAAATGGCTGCTACACCAAATGTTGTCATCAAAACGACTACCGCTGCATAGGATGTACTCGTAAAAATCAATACACCAATAATAATAACGACCGCTAAGACCATAATAATCGCAATATCATTCTGAATCTGTGCAAGCATCGCTTCATTTTGTCCAATGGTAGTATTTATGTAATAATCATAACCTGCCAATGCCTCTTTCACACGATTCATTGTCTCGATATTTTCCGCGTCACCATCAAGCCCATCTACATTTACCGTCATCAAGGCGTTCGTTCCCACATAACAATCCTCTGTATTATCGAACATAACGGATGTAACACCATCTACTTTTTTAATAATCTCTACTACATCCAAGGCCTGTTCATAAGTTACGTTTCCGACCATAACAGAAGCCATGCCATAAGTAACGAATTCATCCTGCATCGTAACCAGACCGACTCTCGTTTCACTTTCTTCCGGTAAATATTTGGTCAAATCTGAATTCACCTGTGTCCTACCGACAGACAATACACTGTGGATAATAGCAAAAATAAACAAAACCAAAATCGCTTTTCGTTTGTCAACCACAAAACTTGCCACAGTTAACCAAATATTACCAGACTTTTTTTCCTTCTCCTGCATGCAATCCTCTCCTTTTTTGATACTTTTTTCCTATAATAGAAATTATATAAAAATCAACTTTTTTGTGCAATCGTCAATGTTTTTCACTATGTTCATTAATGAACACTTTGTCGATTTTTGTTGATTTTCTTGTAAAAAAGTTATAAAATTAATAAACAAAAGACTATTGTTCCGTCATTTTGTACATTTAGAAAACATTTTTAACAATAGTACGAAAAGGAGCTTTCTCATGAAACAGGATCGCAGAACCAAACGCACCAAGAAACTTTTAA
>JAFYQA010000218.1 GCA_017547315.1 Roseburia sp.
CTGATAGGGCGAGAGCCCGTGAACGAACGAGATGAAGTCTCGTGAGTGTGCACTGCGTAAAAGTGGAATATCTGTAAAGGAGAATAGAGAATATGTCAGAAGAATTAAAGAACATTGTTGCTGAGGAAGCGGAAGAAAAAGAAGTTTATTGTGAACGTAAGCGATTATTATTTTTCGGACTTCCTTGGACTTTTACGAAATATATGATTAAACCAAGTATGTTGACGATTCAGGACGGTTTTTTCAAGACGGAAGAGAATGATTGCTATATGTATCGAATTCAGGATGTGAAACTGGTGACTACTCTGGCGGAGAGATTGTTTGGTTTAGGAACCGTTATCTGCTATACCGGTGATGTAACCAATCCTGAGATTCATTTGGTTCATATTAAAAAAGCAAAAGAGATTAAAAATTATATTTTAAAGGCATCCGAAGAAGCACGTATTAAGAGACGTACGCTTAATACAATGAATATTGGTGCAATTGTTGAGGGCGATGATTGTGACTGCGATCACATCCATTTGGATGAGGCATAATGTCATTCTTTGCGGGTAACAATTCGTTCAAAAAGCAAGCCGGCAAGCAGCCAAAAAGGTGCGTAGTCTAAACGGATGACACCATTTATGTTGACTGGAGACTGGCTATAATCCCATGGGCATAGTTGGTGTTTTTTTAATAACATACCGGTGATGTATTCACAGGTGAAGATACCGCAGGTGTAGATGCTGCCCCGAAGGAGTATAGGGAATTTTTTGATATTGTCATAGATTGGTTTTATAAAGGCGGCGAGCCCATAGATGGGGAACATCCAGAGGGATGTCTGGCCAATCAGACGCATATCCTGGCGCAAGAATGCACCAAGGGATGTGAAAATGATTTCTATACACCAGCCGGTTAGACCACAGATGATAAAGTTTTTACGAAACATAGAGACCTCCAAAGGAATTTGTACCATTTTTATGTTTACTATTTCCAATGGAGGGAAAAAGTATTCCAAAACAAGGGAGAAATGTTATGAAGATAAAGAAGGAAAAGTTGATTTATTGGGGAGTTGCATTGCTGATTGCGGTAGTGGCATTTGTAACGAGTTATACACAGGTGTTGTATTCAGTTGATAAGCTGATAGCAGATCCGCTGTATCAGGCAGTTTCTACTACGAATAAGAATATTAAGATTATTGCTATTGATGAGAAGACGCTTGCCGCATATGGAGATATTAAGACTTGGAACCGTGAAATCCCGGCAAAGTTGGTAGAGGTTTTGAATCAGGATGATGTGTTACGACCATCTGTTATTGCCTTCGATATTATGTATATTAGTGAAGTGGATGAAGTATCTGACGCTTATTTTGCACAGGTTTGTAAAGAGGGCGGTAATGTGATTACTGCTGCAAATCTGGTACATAAAGCGAAAGTTGATTTAACAGAAGACGGAACATTAGCAGTAGATAATACGCATGTGGAGATGGTGGAATATCCATATGCGGCATTAAAGGCTACTTCCGGTTACGGTTTTGCAAATACTGTGCAGGATAAAGATGGTTATATTCGTTCGGCTATGTTGGATGCTTATTACGAAGGGGAGACAATAGACTCTCTTTCATTAGCAGCATACCTTAAGTACTGTGAAGTTATGGGAACACAACCTGTTTGGCCAACGACTTTTGGAAATAATGTATTTACATTTACATTTTCAGGTAAAAGCGGAGCATATGAAACAGTTTCCATGTGCGATGTGATAGAAGGAAAAATAGATGCAAGAGCATTTGCAGGTTCTATTGTTTTTGTAGGAGCGTATGCACCGGGTATGCAGGATTCCTATAATGTTGCGGTACAAAAAGGTGCTCAGATGTATGGAGTGGAGATTCATGCGAACATCTTAGAAGCGCTGATGGAAGGTAAGACAGGTGTGGTGGCACCGGTGTTGCCGTATGCGGTTTTGGTGACTGTATTGGCAGTAGCATTTTATTTTGTAAGTGGTAAGCTTAAAATTGTTCCGGCAGCGATCTGCATGGTGGCGGTTGTGATTGCGGATGTGGTTGCGGCGAAATTATTATATCAGAATGGTTATGTAATCAGTCTGATTGAATTGCCGGTATTTGTGATTTTGATTTATGCATATCAATTGGTACGGGGATATCTGACTGAAATATTGAAAAAGAGAAAGATTGTGTCAGCTTTTAAAAAATATGTGGCACCGCAGGTTGTGGATGAGATTTCTAAACAAGGAGAATTTAATATCGTACTCGGTGGAGAAAATCGCCATATTGCGGTACTCTTTGTGGATATCAGAGGGTTTACACCGATGTCAGAAGGTTTAGAGCCGGAGCAGGTGGTAGAGATTTTAAATGAGTATCTTGCACTTACAACGCAGTCTATTTTTAAGAATGGCGGTACGCTGGATAAGTTTATCGGTGATGCGACAATGGCAGTTTTTAATGCACCATTTGATTTGGATGATTATATTTACAGAGCTGTATGCACGGCAAGAGATATCGCAGCGGGAAGTGAAGAATTAAAAGAAAAACTGTTGGCGAGATACGGAAAAACAGTCAGCTTTGGTATTGGTGTAAACTGTGGTAATGCAGTCGTTGGTAATATTGGTTGTGACTTTAGAATGGATTATACTGCAATCGGTGATACGGTAAATACGGCAGCACGTTTAGAGAGCAATGCAAAACGAGGACAGATTTTGATTAGTCAGGATGTGTATGAGGCAGTAAAGGACCGTGTAGAGGTTACAGAAGTGGGTGTTATTCCATTAAAGGGCAAGAGTAATGATGTATTTGTATATCAGTTGGATAAAGTGAGGTAAGTATGGGAGACATTTATCTGATTCCGGATCGGAATCGTATAAAAGAAAGTATGGAGTTGGCAAAACA
>JAFYQA010000219.1 GCA_017547315.1 Roseburia sp.
AATCTTAGAACGTGAGAAGTTAGAATCTTCCATCTATATTATGGTAGATACGTTAGAATATTTGAAAAAAGGCGGTCGTATTACACCTGCAGTTGCAGCGGTAGGCACCTTGCTTAAATTGAAACCGGTTTTACAGATTCAGGGTGATAAATTAGACTCATTTGCAAAAGCTAGAACTGTAAAGCAGGCGAAGAGTATGATGATCGAAGCTATGAAAAAAGACTTTGCAGAGCGTTTTGGTGATGCAGAAGGTAAGAATATGTATTTAGAGATGGCATATACTTATGATTTAGAAGCAGCAGAAGCTTTTAAAGTAGAAGTTCAGGAAGCATTCCCTGGAATGGATATCGTGATGAAACCATTATCACTTAGTGTATCCTGTCATATTGGACCAGGTGCATTAGCGATTGCTTGTTCTAAAAAAGTACCGGAGTTAGCATAATTGGATAACACGAGTACTGAGAATTGAATATTATGTGATTAGAAGATGTCGTTCATGTAACGGCATCTTTCTTTTTTCTTAGTTTCCAATTAAGATTTTCTTAAGTGCATTTCGTGTAATGAGAATATATGGTAAAATCAGTAATAAATTAGGAACTTGAAATAAAGTGCATATCAAATAGTACAGGTAGGAATAACAGGAGGAGAATGTATGCTACCAACCAGAGAAGAGGCGGAAAGAATTTTAAAAGAAGCAGAAGCTTGTAATCCGGGACCATGGGGCAATCATAGTCGCGTGGCAGCACATTGTGCAGAGAAAATCGCACAAGCCTGTGGCGATATGGATGCAGAAAAAGCATATATCTGTGGTTTATTACATGATATTGGTAGAAAATTTGGGAAAAGACATTTGGGACATGTATCGGATGGATATTCTTATATGATGTCATTGGGATATGATGAAGCAGCACGGATATGTCTTACGCATTCTTTTAAGAACCGAACAACGGCAGATTATATAGGAAATTTTGATACAACAGAGGAAGAGCTTAAGCTGATTGAGGAAAATCTGGCATGTATTGAAATGGATGATTATGACCGTTTAATCCAATTATGCGATGCAATTGCAGGTGGAGAGGGTGTCATGGATATTGAAGAACGCATGAATGATGTGAAGCGTCGCTATGGTGGTCATTATCCTCAGGAAAAATGGGATGCGAATATGAGGTTAAAGAAATATTATGAGGATAAAATAGGGAAGGATATTTATACAGTTGTAGAAAAAGAGACGTTTCGGCCATAGTTTTCTCACATTTTTTTCACAAAATAAACACATTTAGAAAATATAATAAAGATGTTTAATAAAAAGGTGTGAAAATAGGGAGGAAAAGATGAAGAAGTTTTTAAAAAAAGGTATGGCGATGGCATGTGTATTTGCTATGGTGACGTCTGGTTGTGGGCAGCAGATGGATCAGGGACAGCAGGAGAATGAGAGTCTTGTAGCGACAGAGAATGCAGAGAACGTGGCAGACGGAAGTAAGATATTTGCAGATACAACTTTGATTAAGCTCTCAGATGAAAAGATTACAGTGAATGGCAGCGAGATTGCGACAGATGAGGAAAGTGCAGTATATGCAGCTAATGACATCGTATTCTATTTAGAAGGACAGGATTTTACCTATGGTGAAGGTGGAAAAGAAGACGAACATTCACAGGCAGAAGCAGATGCACATACAGTTGTACATATTACAAAGCCAGGAACTTATGCTTTAAGTGGGAAACTCTCAGCAGGACAGATTGCGGTTGATTTAGGAGAAGATGCTAAGGAAAATCCTGAGGCAGCCGTAACATTAATTTTAAATGGTGTGGATATTACCTGTAGTGTTGCACCGGCAGTTATATTCTATGAGGTATATGAGTGCGGAGATACAGATACGGATATAGCTACGAATGTAGTTGATACAACCGCAGCAGGGGCGAATGTTTTGATTGCAGACAACTCTGTAAATAATGTGACAGGTTCTTATGTTGCGCGTATTTATAAGCCAGGTAGTGTGGAGCTGAGCGAGGATGGGACAGAGGTTGTAGATTCGAAGAAATTGCATAAATACGATGCCGCGTTCTATTCAAAGATGACAATGAATATGAATGGAGACGAAGAGGGTACAGGTGTTTTAAATATCAAGGCAGAGAATGAAGGGCTTGATTCAGAACTTCATTTGACGATTAATGGCGGTAATATTAATATTGCGTCTGGAAATGATGGTATTAATACAAATGAGGATAATGTATCTGTGACAACAGTGAATGGTGGAACTTTAAAGATTAAAGTGACAGGAGCGACCGGAGAAGGTGATGGCATCGACTCAAATGGCTGGCTTGTTATTAATGGTGGTACTGTGATTGCAGAAGGATGCAGTTTTAGTATGGACGCAGGTATTGATTCGGATAAGGGTATTCATATTAACGGTGGTACTGTGGTTGCGACAGGAAATATGTTAGATCATATTTCAGAGAGTGCACAGAATTATGCAGTATTTCAGTATGCATCCAGTCAGAAAGGCGGCGAAACTTATGCATTAAAAAATGAAGCTGGTAATACCGTAGTGGAATATACACCGGAAAATGCTTTCACATATTTAATTTTCTCTTCTAGGGATATGAAAGCAGGAGCTTATACCATGTGGAAAGGGGATACACAGCTTGCAGGAAGTGCTAGTGAAAGTATGAGAGGTTTTGCTGACTTCGGTGGAGGTATGCCTGGCGGTTTTAATGGAGAGAAGCCGGAGGGAATGGAATTTCCGGAAGGAGGATTTAACGGAGAGATACCAGAAGGAATGAAATTTCCAGAAGGAGGATTTGATGGAAAAAGACCAGAAGGAATGACACCACCAGAAGGTATAGAACGTCCAGAAGGCGGTCGAGGCGGCATGGGAAGTACTGGAAGTGCAGAAACCACGACAGAATTTGTAATTGAAGATGGTGGGAACTATTTTTTTATAATGTAACAGTGATGGAATAATGAAAAAGCTGGATAAATCGTCGTGTATAAGGGAAGTGACGTTACAAATGCTAGGAGAATGGCAAAAATGCTAGTGTGAATATGACTTGTCAGAATGCGAAATTTGGTATATAATATCGTGTGCTTACAAAGAAAATGATACCAGAGTGAAAACCTGGTAATAGCGGCATAATGCTGTGCCATGAGATAGAAGACCGCTTTTGCGGTAAAAGACGAGGAGAATAGAGATGGAAAAAGTAAGAACACGATTTGCACCAAGTCCAACCGGTAGAATGCACGTAGGTAATTTGCGTTCTGCATTATATGAGTTTTTAATTGCAAAGCATGCAGGTGGTGAATTCATGCTTCGTATCGAAGATACAGACCAGGAACGTTTGGTAGAAGGTGCAGTAGATATCATTTACCGTACTATGGAAAAGACTGGTTTAGTACATGATGAAGGTCCAGATAAAGATGGCGGTTTTGGCCCATATGTACAGAGTGAGCGTATGGCGACAGGCATCTACATGAAATATGCAAAAGAATTAGTAGAAAAAGGTGAAGCATATTACTGTTTCTGCGACAAGGAGCGTCTTGCAACATTAAAGTCAGAAGTAGTAGAAGGAAAAGAAATCACAGTTTACGATAAACATTGCTTACACTTATCTAAAGAAGAAGTAGAAGCAAACCTTGCGGCAGGAAAACCATTTGTTATTCGTCAGAATATTCCAAACGAAGGAACAACAACTTTCCATGATGAACTTTATGGAGATATCACAGTAGAAAACGCAGAGTTAGATGATATGATTTTGATTAAATCAGACGGTTACCCAACCTATAACTTTGCAAACGTAGTAGATGATCATACTATGAATATCACACATGTAGTACGTGGTAACGAGTACCTTTCTTCTTCACCAAAATATCAGCGTTTATATGACGCTTTTGGTTGGAAATCACCGGTATATATTCATTTACCATTGATTACAGACGAGAATCATAAAAAGTTATCAAAGAGAAGTGGACATTCTTCTTTTGAAGATTTAATCGAGCAGGGATTCTTGACAGAAGCGATTGTAAACTACATCGCATTACTTGGCTGGAGCCCAGAAGATAACAGAGAAATTTTTACATTAGATGAGTTAATCAGAGACTTTGATTACCGCAGAATCAGCAAATCACCAGCTGTTTTTGACTATGTGAAGTTAAAATGGATGAATGGTGAGTACATCAAAGCTATGGACTTTGATAAATTCTATGAGATGGCATTACCATACATCAAAGAAGTAATCGCAAAAGAGATGGATTTCGAGAAGATTGCAGCTATGGTAAAGACACGTATCGAAGTATTCCCTGATATCAAGGAGCACATTGATTTCTTAGAAAGTTTACCAGAATACGATGTAGAGATGTACACTCATAAGAAAATGAAGACTAATGCTGAGACTTCTTTAGAAGTTTTAACAGAGATTCTTCCAAGATTAGAGGCACAGGAAGATTATAGCAACGATGCACTTTACGCAATGCTTTGCGACTTCGTAGCAGAAAAAGGCGTGAAGAATGGTTATGTAATGTGGCCAATCCGTACAGCAGTTTCCGGCAAACAGATGACACCAGGTGGTGCAACAGAGTTAATGGAGCTTTTAGGAAAAGAAGAATCTATCGCTAGAATTAAGGCAGGTATTGCTTTATTGAGCAAATAAGTTTACAGTTCACATGTCGGTTAAATCAAAAAGAATCATATGCTTGCATAATGATTCTTTTTGTTTATCCGATAGAAGGAACGCTATTTTATGAGCAAAGTTAGCTGTGAAACAGCGGGAAGACGGCGGGGCCGTCCAAAAGTTTCAGAGTAACTTTGCGAATAAGAACGGCGTGTGTGAACTGTTTTTTTATTGTTATACTCCGGGGAGAAAGGAATAAGATGGAGAGAAACTATAACAAATCACAATTACAGGCAATTACACACGGAGTTGGACCGTGCCTGACACTTGCGGGACCGGGGAGTGGAAAGACGGCGGTTATTACAGAGCGTGTGAAGTATCTGATTACAGAACAGCATATAAAACCTTCGAATATTCTAGTGATTACGTTTACAAAGGCTGCGGCTACTGAGATGAAAGAACGTTTTTATAAGTTGATGAGTGATGCGACTGGAAGTACAGCAGGTTTTGGGCAGTATCCGGTGACATTCGGAACCTTTCATGCGGTGTTTTTTCAGATTTTGAAGCATGCCTATAATTACAATGCCAATAATATTATAAAAGACGAGCAGAAGTATTCCTGTATGCGGGATTTGGTGCTAAAACAGCGATTGGAATATGAAGATGAGGCAGAGTTTGTGAATGCTGTGCTAGGTGAGATTAGTATGGTGAAAAATACAGGTGTGGACCTAACACATTATTATTCGACGAATTGTGCGACGGAGATGTTTCGAAGATTGTACAGTCAGTATCATGAGTATCTGTATACGCATAAGCTGATTGATTTTGATGATATGCTGGTGTATACTTATGAGCTTTTTAAAGAACGGACGGATATTTTAGGCGCATGGCAGAGGAAATATCAGTATATTTTAATTGATGAGTTTCAGGATATTAATAAAATTCAGTATGACATTGTAAAGATGTTAGCAGCACCGGAGCATAATTTATTCGTGGTAGGCGATGATGATCAGTCCATTTACCGTTTCCGTGGGGCGAAACCGGAGATTATGTTACATTTTTTTGATGATTTCCCAACAGGAAAGCGATGTCTTTTGGATACGAATTATCGTTCACAGGAAAATATTGTAAAGTCATCGTTAAATCTGATAAAATATAATAAAGAACGATATAAAAAGCAATTTAAAGCAAGTCTTCCGGCAGCAAGAGAAGTGGAATACGGAGTATTTAACACACAGAGAGAACAGAATATGCGTATTGTGCGTGATATTTATGACAGAGTGGAACGTGGTGGGAAGTATGAGGAGTTCGCGGTGCTTTTTCGTACGAATACCCAGCCACGTGTGTTAATGGAGCAGTTTATGGAATACAATATTCCGTTCTATGCGAAGGATAGTATTCCAAATATTTACGAACACTGGATTGCGAAAGATTTGTTTGCATATATCCGCATTGCACAGGGCAGCAGACAACGAAGTGATTTCTTGCAGATTATGAATCGGCCGAAGCGATATATCAGCAGGGAGTCGCTGGATGATGAACTCGTTGCATTTGATGTGTGGGAATGGTTTTTTGAGGAACAGCCTTGGGTGGCGAAGCGTATTCAGCAGTTAGAACATGATATTAAGATGCTTGAGCGTATGAATCCTTATGCTGCGATCAACTATATTCGCCGTGGTATTGGATATGATGAATTTTTGAAAGAATATGCAGATTATAGGCGTATTCGTGCGGATGATTTGTTTGATGTTATTGAAGAACTTCATGCCAGTGCCAAAGAATATAATAATTTTGATGCATGGTTTTTACATATCGAGGAATATGCTGAGGAATTGGAAAAAATCCGTATGCAAAAACAGGAACAACGAGAGGGCGTCGTTCTCGCGACCTTACACAGTGCGAAAGGCTTAGAGTTTGACCATGTTTATATTGTAGATGTGAATGAGGGGATTATGCCTTATAAGAAGGCTACATTAGAGCAGGAAATCGAGGAAGAACGACGGCTTTTTTATGTGGGAATGACGAGAGCGAGACAGGATTTACACCTATTTTCTACGAAACAGATGAACCATAAAGATGCGGAGATTTCACGGTTTGTTGGGGAAGCAAGAGGTGGGAAACAGTAGTAGGTGGAGTAAGTATTGTGTTACAGGAAGAAAATTTAAAGGAGGATGTACGTAGATGAAAAAAACAGTGGTAATTACCGGTGCAACAGATGGAATTGGAAGAGCATTAGCAATTTTATTATCTAAGGAATATAACCTTGCTCTTTGCGGAAGAAGCGAAGAGAAAATGAAAGAATTGACATTAGAATTGAGCGATTGTCATGTATATACAGAGTGTTTTGATATTACAGATGGAGAAAAACGTCATACATTTTGTGAACGTGTGAAAAAGGAATTTGGTACCGTAGATGTGTTAGTTAATAATGCTGGTGCCAATACCAAAAAGGACAAGGTAATAGATATTAATTTAGAAGATTTACGTTATATGTTTGAATTAAACTGTGTTAGTGCTGTTGGAATGATTCAGGAAATCTATCCTCTTATGGCAGAAAAACAAAGCGGTTTATTTGTGAATGTATTAAGCAGTTGCTGTCTTTTTAACAATCCTATGGCAGGAAGTTATAGCGCTGCTAAAGATGCTATGGAAGGTATTAGTAAGATTCTCACTAAGGAAGTCAAAGCAGATAACATCGGAGTGTGCAATGTATATCCTGGCGGAGTAGACACGAATTTTAGGGCAGTGCCAAATCACAATTATTTAAAACCGGAAACGATAGCGAAGATGATTAAGAATTGTATGGAACTGGAAGAAGGTTGTGTACATGATATTGTAATCAGACCTTTTATTGAAGATAATATGGCATAAATTTTAGCTTGGTGAAGTTTAAGAGTAAAGAAAAGAAAGACGGGCGGGAAACTGATGTTTCCCGCCCGGTTTGTATCTAAATACGCAGTATTTAAAAAGAAAGATTCTTACATATCATCGAACTGAGCTTCGTCTAATAACTCATCGAAACGATCAGCAACTGCTTCGTATTCATCATCATCTTCGATATTGGTAAGAGAAGGATTGCCTTCTTCGTCTTCATGATAACGGTAGATGAATACTTCTTCGCTTTCTTCGTCATCATTTTCAGATAATGGAAGTAATGCGATGTAGTCCTGTCCGTTGACATCAAAGATAGTAAGGATTTCACATTCTACCTGAGAACCATCATCAAGGTCTAAGGTTACGAACATTTCGTCGTCTTCTAAATTCTGGTTTTTAATATTTTCTGCCATATATTCCTCATTTCTGCACAGATTAAAAATAAAGTTTGATTCGTCATAACATTCGCTATGGTTTTGTGTGGGACTGTGCTACCCATATCTTTTTCTATTCTCAGTATCGGAAATAATGTCTCAATTGTCAAGGGAAAATTAACGTAATATTTTGCTTGTTGCCGGACAATTGTGCGTTAAGATGTAAAATAAAGCGAATAATAATAAAATTAAAAGTAAAATATGTACAAATGGACAAAAAATTGGTAAAATAGTACCTGGATGAATTTGTTTTTAAAATTATATCTAACGGAGGCAACATGGGAGTTACGATTAAAGAAGGAAATTATAATAAGTTTGGTGTATGCGAAGAAAAGGGAGGCTACATTTTTACCTTTACAGGTGAAAAAGAGCAGGAATGTTATATTCGCATTTATAATAAGACGAATGAATTGGTTGAGCGCATTTTAGTTCCAAAATCATACTGTATGGGAGCAGTACGTTCCGTATTTATCAGTGGATTAAAAGAAAAGGAATTGCGATATAATTATGAGATTGACGGAGAGATTATTACAGATATCTATGCAGATAAGATTATGGGCAGAGAGATATGGAATGATGCGAAGCGTCAGGAGTGTAATTATGCAGTTTATTGCGGCAAAGAGAAACAGGGATTTGACTGGGAAGGGGATGATTTTCCAGAGATTCCAAGAAACCAGATGGTGATGTATAAGCTTCATACCAGAGGTTTTTCTATGGATGGAGGTGCCAAGGGTAAAAAACGTGGTACATTTGCGGCAATTGCAGAGAAGTTAGAATACTTAAAAGGACTTGGTGTGACTACGATTGAGCTTATGCCGGTCTACGAATTCGAAGAGATTTTATTAGAAGAGAAACCAGGAATTCCAGACTATATCAGATGTCAGGCAAGTGAAAAAGATGTAGTAATTCCGGAAGATGGTGGTATCAAGGCAGTAGGACTTAATTATTGGGGCTATGGTCAAGGTAATTATTATGCAGTAAAATCTTCCTATGCAAGTACAAATAATGCATCGAAAGAGTTAAAAGAGCTGATTAAGCTAATGCACAAGAATGGTATGGAATGTGTATTAGAGATGTTTTTCCCAAGTGGAATGAATCAGAATGTTATTTTAAGCATTTTACGATTCTGGGTGAGAGAGTACCATGTGGATGGTTTTCATCTGCTAGGCGAGAGCGTACCGGTAAAAGCGGTAAGTCAGGATATGTTCTTGAGTAGAACAAAATTATTCTACCATGTATTCCCGGGAGAACTCTATGACGTAGAGAAAGCATATCCGAATCTTTATGTATATAATGATGACTATTTGTATGAGGCGAGAAAGCTTTTGAATCATAATGGAGGTTCTTTGGCTGAATTTGCAAATCAACAGAAGAAACAGCATGAGCAGGTTGGTTTTGTGAATTACGTTGCATGCAATAATGGTTTTACATTGATGGATACGTTTAGCTATCAGACAAAGCATAACGAAGAGAATGGCGAGAACAACGTAGACGGTAATAACTGGAATTTCAGCAATAACTACGGTGTAGAGGGCAGATGTAATAAACGACATGTAGTAGAATTGAGAAAAAAACAGGTGATGAATGCACTCACAATGCAGTTTATGGCACAGGGCGTACCGCTTATCTGGGCTGGCGATGAGATGTGTAATAGCCAAAATGGTAATAATAATGCATACTGTCAGGATAATAAGATAAGCTGGTTAAACTGGAAAAAAGATGGGAAAAATACATGGCTTACTGAATTTGTAAGTAAACTTGCAACATTCCGTAGGGCACATCCGATTTTAACACTTGATGCTCCGATGCATTTGAATGATTATAAGCGTAAAGGCTGCCCGGATTTGTCTTATCATGCAGATAGTGCGTGGTTATCCGGTTTCTATCAGGAAAATATCGCGCTTGGCGTTATGTATTGTGGTGATTATGTACAGATTGAAGAGAAGAGCGATGATTATATTTATGTCGGTTATAATTTCCGAGCATGTATGAATCGTCTTGCGTTGCCAAAACTTCCAAATAAGAAGAAATGGTATTTGGTAATGAACACCGCGGATATTAACGCACCATTTGCAGAAAAGGAAGTGTGTCTGGAAGAACAGCGGTTTTTCTCGATTGCAGCACAGTCTTGCGTTATTTTAATTGGAAAATAAGAAGTGGAATGAGTGGTTACTATGAAAGCATGGAAACACTTTTGTACCATTACCAGGCACAAAATACTGGTAATGAAGGGGTGCTTTGAACTGGGATTAATAGGGCAGGGATTATTGCATGATCTGACGAAGTATTCACCTACAGAATTTTTGGTGGGATGCAAGTATTTTCAAGGCAATATGAGTCCGAATGATGCGGAACGTATGGATAAAGGGTATTCTGCAGCATGGTTGCATCACAAGGGGCGTAATAAGCACCATTTAGAGTACTGGTTAGATTATGGCGTGCCGGATAAGGAAGGCCCAAATAAGGGACAGAGAAAAGGCATTTGTGGAATGAAGATGCCGGTAAAATATGTTGTAGAGATGTATGTAGACCGTGTGGCGGCTTCTAAGAATTACCAGAAGGAGAAGTATCGCGATGACAGTGCTTTGATTTATTATCAGGGTGGAAAGGCAGGAACGCTGCTTCACGAAGATACGAAAGCATTGTTAGAATTACTTTTGATGATGTTAGCAAAGCACGGAGAAGAGAAGACGACGAGGTTCATTAAAAAAGAATTATTAAAGGGCAGAATTCCTTATGAGAAAACTGCCCTGATGGAATTGATTGAAAAATTATAATTGATTCCAAAAATCGTTCATATCTTGTGGCATAGGAGCTGTAAATTCCATGGTTTCTTTTGTGATCGGATGGACGAAATGCAGCTTGTGTGAATGGAGTGCTTGTCTTGGCAGTTCGTTAGAAGTTGGATGATATAAAAAGTCGCCGATTAAAGGATGACCAATGGATGACATGTGAACACGAATTTGATGGGTACGCCCGGTGTCTAGTTTTAGAGACAGTAGGGTGTATCCATTTTTTGTGCCGATCTTTTGATAATGTGTGATGGCACGCTCGCCGTTTTCATAGTCTATCTGACGTTCGATAGTAGATGCTTCTTTTCGACCGATTGGTGCGTCGATAGTGCCAAAATCGTCTGTTTCACCGCTTACGATGGCAAGATATTCCCGCTCGATACGTTTGATGGCAACGTCCTGACTTAAGATAGCAGAACTCAACATATGTTTTGCTATAATGGTAAGGCCAGTGGTGTTTTTGTCTAAACGGTTGACACAACGGAATGTGTAAGGAATATTTTTACTTGCGAAATAGTAGCAGACAGCATTGGCAAGCGTGTTTTCATAGTGGTTTAAAGAAGGATGAATCGGCATATTGGCAGGTTTATCGATGACCAGAATGTCTTCATCTTCGTATACGATAGAAAACGGTGCGTATATTGGTGGAATTTTTTCAGAACTTTCCTGTTCGATTAAATGTATTTCTAAAACATCACCGGTTTTTAGTACGGTATTTACATATTCCCATGTTCCGTTTAAGAGAATTCCATTTGGGGTCTTTTTTAAATGTACGATAACGGCGTGAGGGTAGTCTTTTTGTTTGAGAAAGTTTAAAATCGTTGTGTGATTAGATTCTTCCGGAATAATGTATTTAAAGTGACGTTTCATTATGGAACTCCTTATGTATAAATTGTAACTATTCAGTGTAGCATTCGCAAAATCGCTTCTTGAGCTCTGAATAGTTATTACAAATTAATACACAAAGTATACAGAATTATGTGAGATTTGAAAAGTGGAGAAATATAAAAAAAGAAAATGAGGAAAAGCACAAAGAAAAGGTCGGTTACATAGAATGTAAAAAGAAGCTTTTAAGGTGCGTTTTGAAGACTTTTTTATATCCACTGACGTTAGAACAGGAAACAGAGTGTTTACAGAGAATGAAAAATGGCGACCTTGAGGCAAGAAATGAGTTGATTCTTAGGAATATGCGTCTCGTGGCACATGTTGCTAAAAAATACCAGAGCAGAGAAGAAGAATTAGAAGATTTGATTTCTATCGGTACAATCGGGCTGATAAAAGCGATTTCCACATATAAAGAAGAATTTGGAAGCAGGCTTGCCACCTATGCGGTACGTTGTATTGATAATGAACTGCTGATGTATTTTCGTGCAAAAAAGAAAACCTCTAGGGAAATGTCCCTTTATGAGCCAATCGGCACAGACAAAGAGGGAAATCAGATTCAGCTTGTAGATGTGATGGTGAGTGAAGAAGTGGACGTAATAGAGCAGATGGAACGGAATCAGAAGACGGAAAAACTGGCAAAAATCATTTCTGAGGTCTTGAGTGGACGGGAGCTTTTTATAATTATTAATCGATATGGTTTGTTTCAGAAGGAGCCAATGACACAACGTGAGATTGCAAAAAAACTCGGGATTTCCCGGTCGTATGTATCGCGAATTGAGAAACGGGCATTGGAAAAATTAAAGAGGGCATTTTAGTCTTTTCAAAAGAGATGGTATCTGTTATAATGCTAGATACCATCTTTTATCAATTTTTAGGGCAGTTCGCCCAAATATCCAAGAAAAATTTAATAGAAAACAGAAGGGAATGAGTCTTTGTACAGTATTGTAACAACAGCAATTGTACAGGGCATTAAAAGTGTGCCCGTGTACGTAGAAGCAGATGTAAGTGACGGTATGCCACTTTTTGAAATGGTGGGATTTTTGTCTCAGGAAGTGAAGGAGTCGAAGGAACGGGTGCGTACAGCGTTGCGCAATTCTGGTTATATGCTTCCAGCAAAACGAATTACCATTAATTTTATTCCGGCAAATATCAGAAAGACAGGTTCAGGATTTGATTTACCAATCGCACTGGCGATATTGTGTGCCATGGGAATTGTACCGGAAGAGTCACTGCAGAATCTTTTTGTGATTGGTGAGATTAGTTTGAAGGGAGAAATAAAGCCGGTAAATGGAATCTTGCCGATGGTATCTGGAATTTATGAAAAAGGAGTGAGTGGCTGCATTGTGCCTTATGAAAATGCAAAGGAAGCAGAGTTAGTGACTGGTGTAGCGGTTTTTGCACTAAAAACGTTACAGGAAGTAATTCTATTGTTGAATGGAGTGCCTTACGAGAAAATATTAGCGGATAGGAAAGCGGCTGATAATGAGCAAGGGAGTGTTGTAGCAAGTATTTCAGGTACTATGGGGCATATACCGGATTTTGCAGAGATAAATGGTCAGCATGTGTTAAAACGTGCTTGTGAAATTGCAGTTAGCGGTATGCATAATCTACTTATGATAGGACCTCCAGGTGCGGGGAAGACGATGGCAGCAATGCGAATACCGACCATATTACCGCCTCTTAATCCAGCGGAACAGATGGAGCTTTCGAAGATATATAGTGTGTGTGGTTTGTTTGCGAATCGGGAAACGTTGATGGATGTGAGACCGTTTTGTAGTCCGCACCATACGATAACACCACAGGGACTTGCTGGAGGTGGAATGGTTCCAAGGCCGGGGGAGATATCGTTAGCACATAAGGGAGTCCTATTTTTGGATGAGTTACCGGAATTTAAAAAGGACACGTTAGAAATACTAAGACAACCAATGGAAGATAAAGTGGTTCGGCTGGCACGTTTAAATGGTAACTATGAGTATCCGGCGGATTTTATGTTGGTAGCAGCTATGAATCCTTGTAAATGCGGTTACTATCCGGATATGCAAAAATGTAGATGTAATGCAGCAGGGATTGAGCGTTATGCGAATCGGATTAGCCAGCCATTGCTAGACCGTATCGATATCTGTGTGGCAACGATGCAGATACCATTTGAAGAGTTAAATGGAGCATCGAAAGAAGAAACATCAGAACAGATAAGGGAACGTGTCATGGAAGTGCATGAAAGGATGCAGTATCGGTTCCGTGGGGAGAATTTTATGTTTAATAGTCAGATTCCGGCTGCAAAAATTAGGGAATATTGTAAATTGAACGAGAAACAGGAACACTATATGGAGCAGAATTATAAAAAAATGAATTTGACCGCTAGAACCTATCATAAGATTTTGAAAGTGGCGAGAACATTAGCGGATATGGATAAATCGGAAGAAATTCTAATGAAACATCTGAATGAAGCAATCTGTTATCGCAATGTAGACAAGCAGTTATGGAGGTAGAAAAGGATGCAGTATCAGTATTGGCTATCTAATATAGAAGGAATTGGTTCGATTACAATAGGGAAACTTTTTCAGTATATAGAATCTGCAGAGGAGTTATATTTTTTGCCAGAAAATCAGTTTGAATCCATGGAAGAGATTGGAAAAATGGAACGGGAGAAGATTATAGCGAGTAGGAAGAGCTGGGATTTGACTGGTGCATGGGAAAAGTTTCGCGAGAAGGGGATTTCTTTTGTGTCTTGGGAAATGGATACATTTCCCGATAAATTAAGATGCATACATAATCCGCCTTATGGCATATATTTTAAAGGGAGATTGCCGGACGAGCGTAGAAAAGTAGTGGCAATTGTAGGCGCCAGACGTTGTTCAGAGTATGGCAGAAGTATGGCAGAAAAGTTGGGGGAAGAGCTTGCAAAATATCAGATACCTGTGATAAGTGGTATGGCGAAAGGTGTGGATTCTTATGCTCACATAGGAACTTTACGGGGCAAAGGAGAAACTTATGCAGTACTAGGCTGCGGTGTAGATGTATGCTATCCGGCAGCACATGAACAATTGTATCATGAAATTTTAGATGCAGGAGGTATTTTGTCAGAATATCTACCGGGAACGGAGCCAAAGCCACAGTTATTTCCGCCTAGAAATCGTATTATTTCTGCATTGAGTGATGTGACAGTACTTGTAGAAGCAAAAGAACGGAGTGGTTCTCTTATTACCGCGGATTTTGCATTAGAACAGGGAAAAGATATTTATGCTTTTCCAGGAAGAACGACGGATGAACTTAGCTTTGGATGTAATGCACTGATAAGACAAGGTGCAGGAATTGTTACGAGTATTGATTCTTTTCTTGCAGATATTGGGATTTTAGGGCATAATGAATGTCAACAGGAGAGTCTTTTTGATAATTTTCCGAATTTATTACTTGAAAAAGAGGAAAGCATGGTGTATAGTTGTCTCGATTTACGTCCGAGGAGTTTGGAAGAGATTTCTTTTCGGACAGGATATCAAACACAGTATTTGACGATGCTCATTCAAGGAATGCTTCAAAAAGGCATAGTGAAGGAGACATTTCGGAATTATTATGTAAGAAATGTGTAACTATTCAGAATAATTACAGAAACGTCTGACTCTGTCAGGGGAAATAGATAGGAGTTAAGGAGAAGCAGTTATGGCAAAGTATCTGGTAATTGTGGAATCACCAGCAAAAGTGAAGACAATTAAGAAATTTTTGGGGAAAAATTACGAAGTTGTTGCATCAAATGGACATGTTAGGGATTTGCCTAAGAGTACACTAGGGTTTGATGCGGAGAATGATTATGAGCCAAAGTATATCACGATTCGGGGAAAAGGAGATGTGTTAGCGAAGCTTCGTAAGGAAGCGAAAAAAGCTGAAAAAATTTATCTCGCAACTGACCCGGACCGCGAAGGAGAGGCAATTTCATGGCATTTGAGCCAGACTTTAAAGCTGGAAGATAAGGATGTAAATCGTATCAGTTTCAATGAGATTACGAAAAATGCCGTAAAAACTTCTTTGAAACAACCGAGAGAAATCGATATGGACCTCGTTAATGCGCAGCAGGCACGCCGTATGTTAGATCGTATGGTAGGTTATAAAATTAGTCCACTCTTATGGGCAAAAGTAAAAAGAGGGTTAAGTGCAGGCCGTGTGCAGTCTGTGGCATTGCGTATTATTTGCGATAGAGAAGAAGAGATTAATGCATTTATTCCGGAAGAATATTGGTCATTGGAAGCAAAGCTTGCTATTCCGGGAGAAAAGAAACCATTGCTTGCTAAATTCCACGGAGATGAGAGTGGAAAAGTGAATATCACTTCAAAAGAAGAAATGGATGCAATTCTTTCAGCGTTAAAGAAAGAAGAATTTAAGGTACTCGAAGTGAAAAAGGGTGAGCGTACCAAAAAAGGACCGTTACCTTTTACTACTAGTACTATGCAGCAGGAAGCATCGAAAGCGCTTAATTTTCCGATTTCTAAGACGATGCGTATTGCGCAGCAGTTATACGAAGGCGTGGATATAAAAGGTGAAGGTACGGTTGGTTTGATTACCTATCTGCGTACAGACTCTGTTCGTATTTCAGAAGAAGCAGAGGAACAGGCAGTAAAATATATTGGCGAGAATTATGGAGAACAGTATTTATCCGGTCAGGTGAGTGCAAAGAAGAGTGGTGCTAAGATACAGGATGCGCATGAGGCGATTCGTCCGTCTGATATCAATCGTACACCAGCAATGGTGAAGGATTCACTTACCAGAGATCAGTTCCGTTTATATCAGCTGATTTGGAAGCGTTTTGCGGCTAGCAGAATGGCTCCGGCTGTTTATGAGACCGTTAATGTGAAAATCGGTGCAGGAAGCTACCGTTTCTCTGTGTCAGCCTCTAAGATTGCATTTGATGGATTTTTATCAGTATATACATCTGAAGATGATGAAAAAGTAGAGAATAATGTATTATTAAAATCATTAGATGAATCGACAGTGCTTTCTATGGAAGAATTGGATGCAAAACAGCATTTTACACAGCCACCGGCGCATTATACAGAAGCATCCTTAGTTAAGGCGATGGAAGAACTTGGAATTGGCAGACCGAGTACGTATTCTCCAACTATTACGGTGTTATTAGGTAGAAGATATATTGTAAAAGAAGCGAAGAATCTTTACATTACAGAGCTTGGAGAAGTGGTAAATCAGATTATGAAAGAGAACTTCCCAACGATTGTAGATGAACATTTTACTGCGAATATGGAATCGTTGTTAGACGGTGTTGGAGAAGGTAATGTAAACTGGAAAGCGGTAATTGCAAACTTTTATCCAGATTTAGAAGAAGCAGTAAAAGCTGCAGAAAAAGATTTAGAAAAAGTAAAAATTGAAGATGAAGTGACAGATGTTATATGTGATGTGTGTGGACGCAACATGGTAGTAAAATATGGACCACATGGTAAGTTTCTTGCATGTCCTGGCTTCCCGGAATGTCGCAATACCAAGCCGTTATTAGAGAAGATAGGAATTGCTTGTCCAAAATGCGGTAAGGATGTAGTGCTTCGTAAGACGAAAAAGGGTAGAAAATACTTTGGTTGTGAAGATTATCCAACATGTGATTTTATGTCATGGTCAAAACCGGTAGAGAAGAAGTGTCCGCAGTGTGGTGGTTATATGGTAATCAAAGGGAATAAGATTGCCTGTGCTGAAGAAAAATGTGGTTATACAGAGATAAAGCCTGCTTCTGAAAATTGATGGCCGAAACTATGAAATGATTGAATTTTCAGAATAAACATGTTAAAATACCTTATATTAGGAGAGTTGTTTGAAAATAGAGGAGAAGGTCAATGAGTGTACAGCTGTTAGATAAAACGCGGAAAATCAATAAACTGTTGCATAACAATAGCTCTACCAAAGTGGTATTCAATGATATTTGTGAGGTTTTAAAAGATATTTTGAATTCCAATATTTTGGTGATTAGTAGAAAAGGAAAAGTGTTAGGTACTGGCGTATGTAATGGAGTATCTGAGATTAAAGAGCTTATTGCAGATGAGGTAGGCGGCTTTATTGATCCGTTGTTGAATGAACGTTTACTTGGCATTTTGTCTACAAAAGAGAATGTGAATTTAGAGACATTGGGTTTTGTAGATAATGCGAAGAAGTATACAGCGATTATTACACCGATTGATATTGCAGGAGAGCGTTTGGGTTCCCTTTTTGTATATCGTGAAGATTCACAGTATGATATTGATGATATCATTTTGAGTGAGTATGGTACGACAGTAGTTGGACTTGA
This sequence comes from Roseburia sp., assembly GCA_017547315.1. The sequence goes on from JAFYQA010000219.1 coordinate 17,868, forward strand.
AATGATGCGTTCTGTGAACGAAGAGAATGCAGAAGAGACCAGAAAGATTCAGATTGTAAAATCTGCAATCAGCACGTTATCATTCTCAGAATTAGAAGCGATTACTCATATTTTCGAAGAGATGGAAGGCAAAGAGGGTATTCTGGTTGCCAGTAAGATAGCAGATCGTGTGGGTATTACACGTTCCGTGATTGTCAATGCATTGCGTAAATTTGAAAGTGCAGGTGTGATTGAGTCACGCTCGTCTGGTATGAAGGGTACATACATCAAAGTAATTAATGATGTGGTATTTGATGAACTGGAGAAATTAAAAAAACAAAATCAGACAAATTAATAGGATATACAAATGTTAAAGGATTAACAAAATAGGATTAGCAAGGTCGCTCATTTATAATTTAATTGTGAGCGACCTTCTTTTTTTTGTTTAAATGGTTCAAAAAGGAATCAAATATTTAGTGGATATGCACAAAATAGAGAACAATATCTTGCGGAAAAAGTGAAAAAACACTTGTCTTTTTGCGAAAATGTTTTATACTATAGTAAGGTATTTGTAAAATTATGTCATATTATGCGTATAAGGAGGAATATATCATGTTTAGTACGAACGCATTTGATTATATTAATGTACTTGATAAAGCAGCGGATGCCAGCTGGCTTCGCGAGACAGCGATTACAAACAACCTTGCGAATATTGATACACCTGGTTACAAAAGACTGGATGTAGATTTCCAAAGTGTGTTAAAGAGAGAACTTGGAATGTCTAAATATACTTCTTTAGATAAAAAGGTTCGCGGATTAAATGGGGATTTGACGGGGCTTAATGTTTCGACATTCACGGATTCAGCTAATTTTTCTTATCGTTTAGATGGTAATAATGTGGATGTTGATACAGAAAACGTAGAGCTTGCATCAGAGCAGATTCGTTATCAGGCGCTTACATCCAGCATCACATCACAGTTTAGCTGTATGAAAGCTGCAATGGGTAAGGCATAATAGGAGGTAATTATGGGATTATTTCAGTCATTTAATATTTGTGCATCGGGTATGACAGCAGAGCGTTTTCGTTTTGATACGATTGCACAGAATATTGCAAATGTGAATACGACTAGAACAGAAGATGGTACTCCATATCGTAGAAAAATCGTTACATTCCAAGAAAAATCAGTAACGCCATTTACGACATATTATTCGAATTCAAGAGCAAGAGCGGTAGGTAACGGTGTAAAAGTTACATCTGTAAAAGAAGATACAGAGAATGATTTTATTATGGAATACGATCCGGCACATCCGGATGCAGATGAGAACGGTTATGTATCTTATCCAAATGTGAACACGGTTACAGAGATGACCAATATGATTAGTGCTACCAGAGCATATGAGGCAAATACGACAGCGTTTGAAGCTAGCAAGAGTATGGCAAAAGCTGGTTTGTCTATCGGGAAATAAATTTGGAAGGTAAGGTGTGAAGAATGGATATTTCTTCTTTATCAGTTGTTAACGCGGATTATTATAACGAGGTGGCGAACAGACATCTGTCTGCAAATAAGCCGGAAGAGTCGTTTCGTTCTATTTTAGATTCCGCAATGAACATGATTAGTGAGACGAATGAATTACGTAATATTGCAGATTCAGAGCAGATTCGTTTTGCATTAGGAGAAGCAGAGAATACACATGATCTCCTGATCGCTGAGACGAAAGCATTGACTGCAATACAGTATACAACAGCAGTTCGTGATAAAGCTTTAGAAGCATATAAAGAAATCATGAACATGCAAATTTAATTAGGATAGATGGGGATATATAAATGCCAGAACAATTACAACAGATTTTAGATAAAATCTTGGAGTGGTGGAAAAAATTTAATACAAAGCAGAAAGCTTTACTTGCCAGTATTACAGCAGCGGTTATTCTTTCGCTTGTGATTTTAGGCGTAGTTGTTTCTAAACCGGTAATGATGACATTGCATACTTGCCAGACGCTTACAGAAGCGAGCGCAGTGAAGACTTTGTTGACGGATAATGGAATTGCATTTTCTACATCTACTGACGGTATGATTTTTTCGGTAGAAGAAGCGGATTATGCGGATGCCAGAATTTTGCTTGGCGCAAATGAGATTCCAACCGGTGGAGCAAATATTGATGATGTTTTCAGTGGTGGTTTCAGTTCTACGGAAGCAGATAAAGATAAACGATATAAGGTGTTTTTACAGGAAGACCTTTCAACTGTGTTAATGGGAATGGAAGGAATTGAGGAAGCATCTGTTCGTTTGGATTTACCAAGTAATGATGGTACGATAATTTCAAAGAATGAGCAGGCATCTGTTTCTGTTCTTTTGACTACAAATAATCAGTTTGAAGAATCACAGGCTACAGCGATTGCACAATTTTTAGCTACTAATGTGGGAAATGATGATACATCAAAGATTACGATTATTAGTAACACAGGAAAAGTTCTTTTTTCAGGAGAAGAAGTGAATTCTGTTGCGGGTAGTGCAACGAAACAGTTAGAGCTTAAGTATCAGGCAGAAGGCTTTATTAAGAGTAAAATTCAGGATGTGTTTGTAGGTTCATCTATTTTTGATGATGTGAACATTGCAGTTAATCTGGATATGAATTTTGATGAATATACTGAGCAGGTACATGAGTATTATGCACCAGAAGGTATGACGAATGGCATGATTGATTCGACAAGTGCTTATGAGTCGGAATCGCAAGGTGGTTCGGCAGCAACTCCGGGAACAGACTCAAATGATGATACTACATATGTGATTGAAGATTCGGAGATTACATTTTCTACGATTTCTGATGTTACAACAGATTACGTTAACAACGAAAAAGTTACAACTTATGTACAGTCAACCGGTAAAGCAAGTGTGAAGTCATCTTCAATTTCGCTTGTATTGACTGACTGGGTTGTCTATAGTGAGGATATTTTAAAGGCTACAGGTGCTTTGGATGATATGTCATTCGAAGAATATATTGCGGCAAATAGTGATCCGGTAAAACGTGAAGTGGATGAAGATTACTATCAGTTGGTAGTAAATGCAACAGGATTCCCGAGAGAAAGTATTACGATTTTATCATTTGCACAGCCGATGTTCGAATATTCTACTAACGATAAGACATTAGAGGATTACTTACAACTTTTCTTAGCATTATTGATTTTTGTATTCCTTGGTCTTGTGGTATTCCGCAGCATGCGCCGCGAAGAGGTACAGGAGGCAGAAGAAGAGCTTTCTGTTGAGAACTTACTGGAATCTACAAAGGAATCTCAGAATGTATTGGCAGATATTGGATTTAATGAGAAGTCTGAGACTAGAATATTAATCGAGAAGTTTGTAGAACAGAATCCGGAAGCAGTAGCCAATTTGCTTAGAAATTGGCTGAATGAAGACTGGGAATAATAGATTTGGAGGCATACGATGAGCGTAGATGGGTTAACTGGAGTTCAAAAAGCGGCAGTTTTGCTGATTACATTGGGTCCAGAACGTTCGGCAGATATATTTAAACATTTAAAAGAAGAAGAAATCGAAGAACTGACGTTAGAGATTGCAAACACTAGAAGTGTTTCTCCAGAAGTGAAAGAAGAAGTATTGAATGAGTTTTATCAGGTCTGCCTTGCACAGCAGTATATTGCAGAAGGTGGTATCGGTTATGCGAAACAGCTTCTGGATAAGGCACTTGGTAATGAAAAGGCACAGGAGATTATTTCAAAACTTACAGCTTCCTTACAGGTACGTCCGTTCGAGTTTGTTCGTAAGACAGATCCGAGTCAGTTATTGAACTTTATTCAGGATGAACATCCACAGACGATAGCGATGATTTTGTCATATTTGACTTCTGCACAGTCAGCAATGGTTTTAGGTGCATTGCCACCAGAAAAACAGGCTGATGTTGCAAAGCGTATCGCTATGATGGATCGAACATCACCGGATGTTATTAAAGAAGTAGAACGTGTATTAGAGCGTAGATTAGCATCTTTGGTAAATCAGGATTACACAATTGTTGGTGGTGTAGATGCTATTGTTAATATTTTAAATACGGTAGACCGTGCGACAGAGAAGCATATTATGGAATCTCTTGAAATTGAAGAACCAGAACTTGCAGATGAAATCCGTAAGAAGATGTTCGTATTTGAGGACATTATGCTGCTTGACGATCGTGCAATTCAGCGTGTATTACGTGATGTAGATAATAATGACTTGGCAGTCGCCCTTAAGAGCGCAAATGAAGAAGTACAGGAAGTAATCTTTAAGAACTTGTCAAAACGTCTCGCTGCTATGATTAAGGAAGATATGGATTTCATGGGACCGGTACGTATGAAGGATGTAGAAGAGGCTCAGCAGAAGATTGTTGGAGTTATTCGTAGATTAGAGGATGCTGGCGAAATCGTAATTTCTAGAGGTGGAGGTGACGAGATCGTTGTCTAATCTTTATAAACAGTACTGGGTTAAGAATCAACAGGATAATGCCAGAGTGATCAATCCAAATGCCGTTTTAGAAGAGCGTATGGCAAAACTTTTAGAGCGGCAGCGTGCAGAACAGCGTCATCAGGAGGAGTTGGCCAGAAGTTTTGAGGCCGGTATTGTTCGAGATGATACTGAGGTTATTGAAGAAATCGCAGAAGAAGCAGATGTTGATTATGTAGAACAGGCAAAAGAAGAAGCAGAACGTATCTTGGCAGAAGCAAAGAGTGAGGCTCAGGCAGTTTTGAATCAGGCTTATCTGGATGCTAAGAATCTTAGAGAAGATGCCAAAGTGCAAGGGTATGCAGAAGCAAATGTAGTTATGAAAAAGGAATTGACCGAGAAACGTACCTCATTAGAGGCAGAGTATTCGGCAAAATTCCGTGCATTAGAAGCGGATTATACCCAAAAAAGAGATAATATGGAGAATGTTTTGGTAGATGTTATACTGGATGTATTTAATAAAGTTTTCCATATTCAATTTGATAGTAAAAAGCATATTTTGATGCATTTAATAAACGATGCGATTTTAAATATCGAAGGTGATCGTAAGTTCCGAATTAAGGTAGCAGAAAATAATGTGTTATTTTTGGAGAATCATAGGGAAGATATATTAGAACGTGTCGGACACGGAATAGAGTTAGAATTTATTGCAGATTCTGGCTTGGATGGAAATGATTGTCTCATAGAGACAGATTCGGGTGTGTTTGATTGTGGGCTTGATACACAGTTAGAAAACCTGATCAAAGATATCAGATCATTAAGCTTGTAAGGATGGTTGAAAGTGACGAATAATTTTGAGAAATATCAGAAATTAGCCGACAATACTTACTTTAGAAGACTTGGTAAGGTGGTAAAAATTGTAGGTTTAACAATCGAATCTGTAGGACCAGATGCGAAGCTCAATGATTTGTGTCGTATTATTATAGATAAAAATAGTGGAACTTCCATTCTGGCAGAGGTTGTTGGTTTTCGTGATAAACGATTGCTTTTAATGCCTTTTGAAAGTGTGGAAGGCATTGGAGTAGGATGTATCGTAGAAAACACGGGACATCCTTTATCTGTTTTAGTAGGAGATGAATTGTTAGGACATACGCTAGATGGTGTAGGACGCCCTACTGATTTGGATGAATTTGATAAATTGGATTTAAGATATGAGTATCCGGTAGAAGCCGCACCGCCAGATCCGATGTCTCGTCAGATTATTGACGAGGTACTTCCTTTGGGAGTAAAGGCAGTAGATGCATTGATTACGATTGGTAAGGGACAGCGAATTGGTATTTTCGCAGGTTCCGGTGTTGGTAAAAGTACACTGATGGGTATGTTTGCCCGTAATACCAAGGCAGATATTAACGTAATTGCACTTGTAGGCGAGCGAGGTCGTGAGGTGCGAGAATTTATAGAACGAGACCTTGGTGAAGAAGGTATGAAACGTTCGGTTGTAGTGGTTGCGACATCTGATAAACCGGCATTGATTCGAAGTAAAGCTGCTAAGACAGCAACGGCAATAGCAGAATATTTTAGAGATCAGGGAAAAGACGTACTTTTGATGATGGATTCGTTGACACGTTTTTCCATGGCACAGCGAGAAATAGGATTGGCTTCGGGTGAACCGCCTGTAACCAGAGGTTATCCGCCAAGTGTATATTCAGAGATGCCAAAACTTTTGGAACGTGCGGGTAATTCGAGCGCGGGATCTATCACAGGTTTGTATACAGTTCTTGTAGACGGTGATGATTTCAATGAACCGATTACAGATACAGCGCGAAGTATTTTAGATGGACATATTATGTTGTCGCGAAAACTTGGTCATAAGAATCATTATCCTGCGATTGATGTATTACAAAGTATTTCGCGAGTTATGAGTTCGATTGCGGACAAAGAACATAAAGCTTTGGCGGGAAAACTGAAAAATGTTATGGCTACTTATAACGAAGCAGAAGATTTGATTAACATTGGTGCCTATAAGAGTGGTTCGAATCCGGATATCGATTATGCGATTCGTAAGATTCGTGATGTGAATGCATTTTTACGTCAGGCAACGGACGAGAAATTCTTATTCGAAGAAGAAATCAAATTACTAGGAGATTTGTTTAAAGATTAAGGAGTAAGTTATGGCGAAGTTTGCATATCGTATGCAGAGTATTTTAGATATAAAGCTGAAAATGGAAAATCAGGCAAAAATCGCATACGGTTTAGCAAATAAGAAACTGACTGAAGAGCAGGAAAAACTGCGTGTGATTTTAGAGCGTCGTGCAGCGTATGAAGCAGAAGCAAAGGAACTGGTAAGTGGTACGATTGATGTACGTAAAATTAGGGAAAATAAGCAGGCGATTGATGTCATGAAAAGTCAGCAGCGTGCACAAATGATGAATGTGCATGTGGCTGAAAAAAACGTGGAAGCAGCCAGAAAACGTTTGAATGAAGTAATGACGGAACGAAAAGCACACGAAAAACTGAAAGAACATAAGTTTGAAGAGTTTAAACAAGAAATTCAATATGCCGAAAGCAAAGAAATCGATGAATTGGTGAGCTATTCTTTTAAGAATGGTGAGCAATAGATGAAAGGTAAGTAGAGAGACGAGGTACATAACATGGCTGAAGATAAAATAACGAAAAGAGCGAAGAAAAAAGCTGATAGAGCAGAGAAAAAACGCAAAAAAGCGGGAGCGGATGATCTTGATTTTGAAAGTGAATCTACTTTGGGTGGAAAGATTGTTACTTTTTTCGTAACCCTGGTTATTATTGTGATTTGGCTTGCGATTTTAGTATTGCTTGTGAAAATGGATGTGGGCGGCTTTGGTTCAGAAGTGTTAGGTCCGGTGATTAAGAATGTTCCATATGTAAATCAGATTTTGCCGGAAGAAGTGTTGGAAGTAGAATCAACAGAAGATGACCGATATGTATATGAGACTTTAGAACAGGCAATTGATAGAATTAAGCAGTTAGAGATTGAACTTGCTAATGCACAGATTGCATCGGATGAAGATTCTGTTTACATTGCTGAGTTAGAAGAGAAGGCAGTGGAATTAGAACGTTACAAATTAGAAGAAGCATCCTTTGAAGAACTGCGTGAAACCTGGTATGAAGAGGTTGTTTTTTCGGAAGAAGCACCCGATATAAATAATTATAAGGAGTATTATGAAAGCATTGCTCCAGCGAATGCAGAAGCACTGTATAAGCAGGTTGTAGAGCAGACGCTTTATGATGAGAAAGTAGAGGAATACGTAAAGACTTATTCTTCTATGAAACCAAAGGAAGCAGCAGCGATTTTTAATACAATGACAGATGATTTGAAATTGGTGGCAGAGATTTTGATGAGTATGGATGCACAGTCAAGAGCAGATATCCTTGGAAAAATGGATGCAGCAACTGCCGCTAAAATAACGGAGATTATGGAACCGTAATTAGATAATTTTTCGGAACAAGGTATGAAAAGACCTTGTTCCGGATGATTATAAATACATTTTGGAGAAAGGAGGAGAATGATATGAGAACAGGTCAAATTGCAGGCGTAGGTGCGATGACACAGCCGGCTGGAATTGATGTGGTAAAGCGTCAGGAGGAAGCGGCAGAAGTAATGTTTGCTGATATGATAGCTATGAATGGATCAGCAGATGTTGATAATTTTGCGGCAGATGTTGCAGATGAAATGGTTGGTTCGGTAGAAAAAAATGATACAGATAGTTATCGCGAAAAACCAACAGATGTCTATGAAAAGTATCAGTACAAAGACAAAAGTATCCGCACAAAGACAAGTGATGACAGACCAGAAAAATTACAGGAAGCAGTAGAAGAAGTAGAAGAATTCGAAGAAGCAGTGACAGAGGTTCTTGCAGAGGAACTTCATGTTTCGAAAGAAGAGTTAGAAGCTGCTATGGAAGAATTAGGCCTTACTTATTTGGATTTACTGAATAATGGTAATTTGGCTGCTTTGGTAGCAAAGCTTACTGGTAGCGAGAATGTTAACCAATTACTTTGTGATGAGACGTTTATGAATGTTTTACAGCAGGTAAAGGCATTGGGCACTGAGTTTTTACAGGAAGTGCAGTTGACACCGGAAGAATTGTCAGAACTCCAAGAAGTAATGAAGCAGAACGAGACATCGGATTTACAGGTAGAAGAGGAACCGGAGCTTGCGGATGCAGAATTACATACAGAAGAGACAGCGGATGATGTTGTAAAGGTAGAAGTGATTCGTACAGAAGAAACAGAAAAACAGGAAAGTTTTTCAGAAGATGGCGAAGAACAGAGTTTGTCAGATATGACAGGTAAACAGACTGCACAGACACACATTTCTCAGGGAAATGAGAATGTCGTTGTGGATTCGACACAGCCAACTACTTTTGAAGAACACTTGAATGGTTTTGAGACAGTACAGGAACTTCCACCACATGTAACAGTTGCAGATATTATGGAACAGTTTGCAGAACAGGTGAGAGTGCAGATTTCGGCAGATACTACTAAGATGCAGATGCAGTTAAATCCAGAACATCTTGGCAAATTGTATGTAGAAATTATTGAAAACGAAGGCGCTATCACAGCGAAGATTGAGACACAGAATCTGGAAGTAAAAGAAGCATTAGAGATGCAGATGGCAGATTTGAAAGTGAACTTAAGTCAGGCAGGTGTTAAGGTTGATTCTGTAGAAGTTACAATTGCAAGCCACGAGTTTGAGCGTAACTTAGAACAGGATGCAAACAGTAAAAAACAGCAGGAAGACGCAGAAACTAAGACTACAACAAAACGTAACATTAATCTGAATGGTTTGGATGAATTATCTGGGCTTATGACAGAGGAAGAAGAATTGGTTGCGAAGATGATGGCAGAGCAAGGCAATAGCGTAGATTTCACTGCATAGTTTTGAAAGGAGTAACAAATGGCAATTATTCAGGAGATAAAAAATGGTCAGCTTGTTAACGATGTAACGACTTCATCCAAAACTCAAAAAAGTAATGAATTAGGATATGACCAGTTTTTACAGATTTTATGTGCAGAAATGCAGTATCAGGATCCATTAAATCCTACAAGTAATACAGACTATATTGCACAGATGGCTACATTTACACAGGTTGAGTCGATGCTTAATATGCAGAATACAATGACATCTTCTCAGGCAAACGACTTGGTTGGTAAATATGTAATCATGAAAGTTACATCATCTACTACAGGTGAAGTTAATTATGCAGCTGGTAATGTAGACTATGTATTACATCAGAATGGAAAAACATTCCTTTCTATTAATGATGAATTGTATAACATTGAAGATTTGGATACAGTAGCAGATCCGAATTATATGGAAGCAGTAGCAATGGCTCAGGAATTTGAGTTGGCAGTATCTGAATTACCATCTATTAGCGAAATTTCTTTGGCAAATAGTGAACAGATTATGGCAATCGCAAAAGGATACAACAGCTTATCTGAATATCAGAAGAGTTTTATCAGTGACGATGCATTAAAGGCTTTCAAAGAAAAATATGAACGTTACAATCAGCTTGTAAAAGCGCAGGAATCTGCTAATGGTAGCACTGAAGGTACAGAGAACACAGAAGGTTCTGAAAATACAGAAGGAATTACAGGTGCCGGTGATGCAACAGGTTCTGAGAATACAGAGGGCGAGGCATAGTTTTTACAGGTGACAAAAGCAGTTAATAGGAGATGAGCGAATGAATAAGATAACCAATCAGTTCACTTCTATTGAGCAGGTTACAGAACGATATCTAAATCAAAGAAGTCCTGAAAAGTTACAAAGTCAAGGATTTAGCTTTGAAGAGATATTAAATCAGAAGCGGACAAGCTCTGAGAGTTCGGAACTAAAATTTTCAAAGCATGCGGCAATGCGGTTGGAGAATCGCAATATTAATCTTTCTGCAGAACAGAGCAGACGCCTAGAAAATGGTGTTCAAAAAGCAAGTGAAAAGGGTATTAAAGAATCATTGGTATTAATCGATTCACTGGCATTTATCGTAAATGTTCCAAATAAAACAGTGGTAACAGCCATGGATAAAGAAGAATCCAATGATAACATTTTTACAAATATTGATGGTGCGGTAATTATGTAGCTGGACCTTATGGAAGCGAAAGATTTCTGAATGACAGAAGAAATCATACCGCATAAGAGTATTAGGAGGTCATTTAATTATGATGAGATCAATGTACTCTGCTGTGTCAGGTTTAAAGACACATCAGACAAAAATGGACGTAATCGGTAACAATATCGCCAACGTTAACACAGTAGCATTTAAATCTTCTTCAGTAACTTTCCAAGATATTTTATATCAAACAACATCTGGAGCTTCTGGAGCAAATGTAGCTACAGGTGTTGGTGGTGTAAATGCAAAACAGATCGGTCTTGGTGTTTCTATGGCGACTACGACTGTTAGTATCGAAACAGCTGGCGCGTCAGAGACAACAGGTAATCCATTCGATATTAAATTAACAGATAAAAATACAACGAACTTCTTCGTTGTAAACGATGGTTCACAGAACTTATTTACAAGAGCTGGTTCTTTCTATGTAGACGGTGTTGGTAATCTTTGTATGACATCTACTGGTTACATGGTAATGGGCTGGCAGATAGATGAGACTACAAATGCAATTCGTAAAGATACTGTATCTGCACTTCGTATCATGCAGGAGAAAAACTTAACAAGTGCACCAGAAGCTACTACAAAAGCAGTTATGGGTGGTGTATTGGATGAGAACGATGCAGATGTACAGAGTGATAATGGTAAAGTTATGAACTTAAACTTCTATGACAGTTTAGGTTACCAGTATACAGCAAGATTCTCAGTAAAAGCTACAGGCGAAGATGGTAAGTATAAAGTAAGCCTCACAAGCATCTTGAATGATGAAAACGAGGATATGATTGGAAAATATACTGCAGAAGAGAGAGCAAAATTATTTGGTGACTATGAAGAAGTAGAAAGTGTTCATGC